>DMPB01000067.1:3001-9097 GCA_003456175.1 Chitinophagaceae bacterium
GCCTTTAGCGCAGGGTATTCAGTTTAACTTGTAATTATAGCTAGCTTCACCGAACTATTACTTCGGTGAAGCTATTTTTTGTGTATGCAGTACGAAGCAGCTATACAATGGTTGTACGAGCAGTTACCTATGTTCGGTAGAGTAGGTGCTGCTGCTTATAAAAAAGATATTACCAATACTATTGCTTTGTGTAATGCTATTGGTAATCCGCAAGAGGCACTCACATGCATTCATGTAGCAAGTACCAATGGTAAGGGTAGTACCAGCCACATGTTGGCATCGGTACTACAAAGTGCAGGGTATAAAGTAGGGCTGTACACCAGTCCGCACTTAAAAGATTTTAGAGAACGTATCAAAATAAATGGTACACCTTGCGGTAAAAGTTTTATCGCCACATTCGTAAGCAATATACAAGCTACTGCAAGCGCCATACGGCCAAGTTTTTTTGAAGTAACAGTAGCTATGGCATTTGCTTACTTTAAGCAAGAACAGGTGGATGTTGCTATTATAGAAACAGGGTTAGGCGGCCGTTTAGATAGTACAAATATCATTAAGCCGATTATAAGTGTTATTACCAATATCGGTTGGGATCATATGCAACTGTTAGGGAATACCTTGCCAGCCATTGCCAGCGAAAAGGCCGGTATTATCAAGCAGCAAACACCCATAGTAATTGGAACTACCAATGCACTTACGGCGCCTGTTTTTGAAGCGAAAGCATTGACCGAAAGGGCTCCCTTATTTTTCGCAGATCAACTATGGGAGCTGCACGATTGGCATTACACTGCACATACATTGCAAGTAACCATTTCCCGTAAGGGCATGTACCATGATGATAGACACACTTACAATTTAGACTTAAACGGACTCTATCAAAAACAAAATGTACTTACGGTTGCAGAAGCATTATATCAGTTACAAATACTTGGATGGCCAATTACACAACAACACATACAGCACGGCTTGCAACATGTAAAGCAACAAACAGGTTTGTATGGGCGTTGGCAGGTGTTGAAACAGTCGCCCATGCTCATTGCCGATGTTGGCCATAATGTAGATGGTATGGAGCAAATTGTGCAACAGTTAGCATTACTTACTTACCGCAGGTTACATATTGTAACGGGTATGGTACACGATAAAGATGTTGATGCTGTTTTAGCAACAATGCCCCAACATGCACAGTATTATTTTACACAGGCACAAATACCTAGAGCTTTAGCTGCCGATGCTCTTCAGCAGCAAGCATTAATGCATGGCCTTTATGGTAATACGTATGAAAATGTTGACGCCGCTGTGGCAGCAGCATTACAACATGCAAATGAAACCGATGTAGTGCTGGTATGTGGTAGCGTATTTTTGGTAGGAGAGTTGTCGCAACTGCAAGTACACGGGCTTTAAGCCTGTTTTGCAAACTCAAGTACTGTAATTTCTGGCAGTATGCCTACACGGCCGGGGTATCCAATAAAACCAAATCCACGATTAACATACAGTTTCTGCGATGGTGTAGCTTCGTATAAGCCTGCCCATTGCTTGTACATCCACTGTACAGGGCTCCATTTAAAATAGGGGTTTTCTAAGCCAAATTGCATACCATGCGTATGGCCACTTAGTGTAAGATTAATGTCGGGGTATTGCGTAAGCACTTGAGCATCCCAATGGCTGGGGTCGTGGCTCATTAGTATTTTAAAAGGGATATCTTCTGTACCAGGATAAGCCTCGTTCATTTTACCATACTTCGGAAACCTACCTTTAGCACCCCAATTTTCAATGCCTAACAATGCTATTTTATCGCCATTACGCTCTAAAACAACGTGCTCGTTCATTAATAAACGCCAGCCCATTTCGGCATGGGTAGCTTTTAATTTAGCTAAGTTGGCTGCCTTTGCCTCTGGTGTAGGCCATTGCACATAGTCGCCATAATCGTGATTGCCCAATGTACTATACACACCTAAAGGTGCTTGTAGCTTGCTAAAAATAGCTTTGTATTCATTCATTTCATCGGCACGGTCGTTCACCAAATCGCCGGTAAATAAAATTAAATCGGGCTTTTGTTGCATAATCAAATCAATCCCGTGCGCCACTGCTTTAGGGTTCTGAAAGCTACCGCTATGTATATCGCTGATGTGTACTACTTTAAGTCCATGAAAGCCTTGCGGTAAATTACTGTAATCGAGCTTTACCGGATTCACATGATAGCGGTATTTGTTACGAAAGCCCCAAAGCAATACGCCAAAAAGAGTAGAGCCCAAACCTAACCCTAGCCAATTTAAAAATTGACTACGGCTAATAGTTACACTTTCCCATGGGGTACTGCTTACTGAGTTACTCAAACGCAACGCTGCCCAAGTGGCACCACGCCGCAAATCGTCTACCAGAAAAACAATACCTGCAATTAGTTTAGCAATGAATAAACCGAACAAAATGGCAATGAAGTAATTGCGAATAAACTTATTCGTATTTAATACCTGTATGAACGGAAATGCAGCAATCAATATAATGGCAACAATGCTAATCGTCCAATAGCCATTATGAATCCAAAAGCGGGTACGCTCATGTAATGTAGCAGTAACAGATTTCACCGCTTGAAAAACATATAAATCGAGCGTTAGCATTAACGCAGCAACAATAAAAAATGAGAAAGTATTACGCATGTACTTGGTTAAAAAAGTAAAACAAACCTAATGGTAAACTGTTTTGTATTTACTTGCGTAAATGATAAACGGTGTTAGTATTGTATTAAAATTTTAAAATCAACCATATGCAATTCACGTATTTAGGCCATGCTTGTTTTCAGGTAACTGTTGGTGGTAAAACATTATTATTCGATCCGTTTATTAGCCCGAACGAGTTAGCCAAACATATTGATGTTGCCACTATTGCCGCCGATTACATTTTGGTATCGCATGGCCATGCCGATCATGTGGCCGATTTGGTAGCAATAGCACAGCGTACAAAAGCCAAAGTAATAGCCAGTTGGGAGGTAGCCGAGTGGGTCCAAAAACAAGGTATTGCAGATGTACACCCTATGAACGTAGGCGGTAAGTGGCAATTTTCATTTGGCGAAGTAAAATGCGTAGTAGCACAACATAGTAGCGGGCTGCCCGATGGTAGCTATGGCGGCAATCCGATGGGTTTTATTGTTAGTACCAGCGAGGGTAATTTCTATTACAGTGGCGATACCGCTTTAACACTGGATATGCAACTGATACCATCTTGGGCTAAGCTCAGTTTTGCAGTGCTGCCCATAGGCGATAACTTTACCATGGATGTGAATGATGCCGTTCGTGCTGCCGAATTTGTAGATTGTAATAAAGTAATTGGTGTACACTACGATACGTTTGGCTATATCAAAATAGACCATGAAGCTGCAAAGCAACGTTTTAAAAGTAAAAATATTGATTTGCTGTTACCAACTATTGGTACAACAATTAGCATATAAATCAATCTGCCCGTTGTAACGAGCCTTACGCGTAAGCATTTGCCGTAAGGCTTTTTTATGGCCATACTTGCTTGTAGCGAGCTAGTATAATACCAGCAGCCATAGCCGCATTGAGTGATTCGGCACCACCAAATTTTGGGATTGTTACGGCTTGGCTTACCCACCGATGTAGCGTATCGCTAATGCCTTTACCCTCGTTGCCAATAACAATAGCAGCTGCTTGCTCGGGCTGCCAATCGTACATATTAACACCATTGAGCAAGGCGCCATATACCACCTTCCACAAAGGTAAGTACGTTGCTAACGATGTGTAGTGTACTTGAACCCGTGCAATACTACCCATAGTAGCCTGTATTGTTTTCGGATTAAAACAATCTACTGTATGCTCCGACGCTACAATATGCTCAAAGCCAAACCAATCGGCAGTTCGTATAATGGTGCCGAGGTTACCAGGGTCTTGTATGTTATCGAGTATAATAATGGGCTTTGTATTCGGGGGTGGTAGGGGCATACCTTGCGGTAAATGAAAAATGCCAACCACTTGTTGCGGCGTATCAACACTACTGATTTTTTGAAGCGTAGCATCGTCTATTATGGTAATGGGTAGCTCACGTTGTACCGGCGGTTGCCATGAAGCAAGTGCATACAACTGTTGTACTTTAAAACTGCTCTGCAATAAATCGCCAACAAGTTTGCGGCCCTCGGCAATAAATAGCCGTTCAGCCGTTCTATGTTTTTTCTGGTATAGGGTTTGTATATATTTGATTTCGTTTTTACTAATCATACTTTATGGGCTTGATACGTACGGGTTGGAAATACATATGTTGCTGTTGGGTGCTGGCTGTATTGTTAACTGCATGTAGCGAACAACGCCGTACTACGGTTAAAAACTATCCCAAAGATGTACCCTTTGTTTTTTATAACGAAGTGAATGTTCAAGGCCCTACAAAAAAAGATGAAAAAAAACGTTTGGCCAAAGCACTACAAAATCATTGGGACGATAGCTTACAATCGCGGCGCATACAACAGTTTGGTATTTTTTATGTTATTAAAAACCCTGCTGTATTTGACTCTAACAACATCAATAGAACATTTGCATACATGCAAAGTTACCTGCGTTCGCAAGGGTATTATGGTGCCACGTTCACCTACAATGTTACCGTAGATACTTTTAAAACGCAACTTAGAACAAGTATAAGCATACAGGCAAGCACGGGCCCTAATACCGTAATTGATAGTGTAGCCTACGCTATTGCAGATACTGCTTTGCAGCAGCTTGCAACGCAGGCAAGTGCTACTAGTTTCTTACGTAAAGGAACACCTTTTTCAAAAGAAGTAGTAGCAGCAGAGCTTGACAGGCTGGTGAACATTTACCGTAAGGCAGGTTATTTTAAAATCACCAGAGATAATTTTTATGCCGAAGTTGATACACTCGATGCCAACTTATTAAACCTATCGGCCGACCCATTTGAACAAGCATTACGCATTACAGAAGCGGCTATAAAACGCAAAGAACAACCAACCATAGATGTTACCATTAAGCAACGTTCTGTAGGATTGAATGCAGATATTACCGATACTACTACTGTTAAACAGTATTACATAGGCAATGTATACTACTACCCTGAAACAAAATCGTACGAAATTTTTGATAGCCTTATTGGTAAGCCATTCCCTATAGTGGCAGAACGAAGAAACTTTACAGTGTACGAAAAAAGTGGGGCGTTTCACTACAAAACATTACGAGAGTACACCTACTTTAAAAGAGGTAGCTTATATAACGAAGACGAATTTTACAGAACCTTAAATAACCTTGGTAGTATTGGCGCTTGGCAGCAAGTAGATGGCCGCCCAACCTTTAGAGGCGATTCGGTAGATATTCATATTTTCTTAATACCTGCCTTGCGGCAAGGTTACAGTTTTGATTTTGAAACCAGTAGAAATACCGGAGATTTTTTAGGTAGTAACCTACTCGGCGTAGCCTTAAATGCTAGTTACCGACACCGTAATGTGGCTCGCCGTGCCATTCAAATGAATACCTTTCTTCGTAATGGCGTAGAGCTAGGTTTGGGTAATGCCAATAACACAACGGGCAATTTTTTACAAACGCTACAGTCTTCTTTCGGATTAACCTTTTACTTCCCCCGATTTATAACGCCATTCAATGTGAAGAGTCGTAATAAGTTCGATGGTACACGTACTTTTTTTAACATAGGTGCGGTATATACCGACAGGCGAGAGTTTTACCGATTACGTTCTTTTAATGCAGGGTGGGGCTACGAGTGGCGTGTTAAAAATAGAGTATGGAAATACCAACCCTTCAACGCCGAAATTTACTTGCTCGATACCCTCCAGTTATTGCGAAATGCATTCGTTGAAAACCCTTTCTTACGAACCGCTTTTAATACCGGTACAGTACTGAGTCAAAACTTAAGTGTAACGCTTGCCCTCAATAATCCTCGTAGGCCTAATAATACCAGCAGCTTACGGTTTGCTGTTGAAGAGGCCGGTGGTATATTCGGGTTAATACCAGATTTAACACAAAACATTTATCGGTATTTGAAGTTTGAGGCAGAGTATCGCAAGCTCATTGCTTTTAGTAAAAAGCACCAACTTGCCGGAAGGTTTTTGGGTGGGGTAGGTTATAACTACAATAC
>DMPB01000165.1:0-12975 GCA_003456175.1 Chitinophagaceae bacterium
CCTGCTACAAATATTTGCCGTAAGGCGCTGATATTTTTTCCTTGTAACCCTTTGCCTTCGGCATCTTCTTTTTTGATGGCTCTGATGGCAGTGGGCGCTACAAAAAAAGTAGTTACACCATACTGACTGATAACACGCCAAAAAGCAGAAGCATCGGGTGTGCGTATGGGCTTGCCTTCGTACAATACCGTGGCACAACCTTGCAATAGTGGGCCATACACAATGTAACTATGACCAACCACCCAGCCTACATCGGAGGCTGCCCAAAATACTTGGTTGGCTTGTATGTTGTAAATGTGCTGCATGGAGTATTTCAGTGCTACCGCGTATCCGCCATGTTCTCTAACAATACCCTTGGGCTTACCTGTTGTGCCGGAAGTATACAGAATATACAACGGATCGGTAGAGGCTACAGGCATACAATCAATAGGTTGAGCACCCACCATAGCATCGGTCCAGCTCATTTCGTGATTGTTGTTGAGTTGAGCACTTAAACCAGGCCTTTGATATACCCATACCTGACCAACAGCATGCTGTGTTTCTTGCAGGGCAGCATCTACCAACGGCTTGTAAGGTAACCATTGGTCAAACTCCACACCATAAGATGCAGTTAGCAGTAATACGGGCGTTGCATCGTTGATACGTAGCGCCAGTTCGTGTGGTGCAAAACCACCAAATACAACACTGTGAACAGCACCAATACGAGCACAGGCTAGCATGGCGATTACCGCTTGTGGAATCATGGGCATGTATATTACCACCCGATCGCCTTTAGTAACACCATGTTTATGCATGGCACCAGCCATTAGAGCAACCTCTTGTAGTAGCTCTTGATAAGTATATTGTTGTGCCGTTTGTGTAACCGGCGAGTCGTATATCAGTGCCACTTGGTTACCATTACCGTTTTGTACATGCACGTCTAAACAGTTATAACACATATTAGTGATACCATCGGCAAACCATTCGTAGGCAATAGGACTATGTGCTGTGAATATTTGCTGTGGTGTTTTGAACCATTCAATTTGTGCTGCTTGCTTGCCCCAAAATGCAGTTGGATTTTGAATACTTTCTTCGTACGTGCTAGCATAACGTATTACCTTGCTTGGAGCAGTTGCATCTTTCAATAAAGTTTCTACCTGTTGCATTAACATACGTGTACTAAAGGGTTTTGTGATATACATAGCTGCACCATGTTCCATCCCTCTTTTAATATCGGCTTCTTTACTTTTCGCCGAAATAAATACCACCTTACAATGCTCTAAATGTGGTTGTGCTTTTATGTAACTACAAATAGCAAAACCATCTACATCGGGCATCATAATATCTAGTAACACCAAGTGTGGGTAATAGCTTTGAATGGTGTCTAAAGCTTCTTTTCCGTTACGAGCAATCATTACTTCGTAACCACCTTTCTTCATCAAAAACTCTAAGGATAGTAAGATGTATGGATCATCATCTACTACTAATATTTTAAACTTATTTTCCATACGGCAGCATATTAAAGGTTATAAATAGGAATATCAATAATGCATACACAACCTTGCGGCGGTGTATTATGTATGGCAATAGCACCACCATGCAATTGCATAATATTTTTACAAATAGCTAAGCCTAGTCCGCTACCTTGTGGCTTACGTAACATTTGCTGCTTAGCTTGTACAAACTTGTCGAAAATGCGTTGCTCCATACCAGGTTCAATACCTGGCCCATCGTCTTGAATTAATACATGTAACATTTGTTGTGCAACACCAAATTGTATATGTACATGAATATGTGCTTGCGCAAATTTGATTGCATTAGTGAGTACGTTATAAATCACTTGTGCCATCAAATCTTTATCCATGTATCCTTGCGGTAAATGATTGGTAAAATGTGTGTGTAGTTGTATGTGCTTTTCATTTGCCAATGGCTCTACCGCTTGCAAAGTTTGTATTACAATAGGGGTGATATCAGTAGCTGCAGCCTGTAGTTGATACTTACCTGCTTCAAACCTTTCGAGCTTTAGCACTTGTTCTATCAAGTGCGATAATCGTTCGGTTTCAGTTACAATAGCACCCGTATATTGTTGTCGTTGTGCATCGGGCAAATCGGGGTTATCAAACAATATTTCACTTAATGCTCTGATAGAAGTGAGTGGTGTTCGCAGCTCGTGCGTTACGGTATATAAAAATTCATCTTTGATTTCATCTAACTGCTTCAGTTGCTCATTAGCATTTTTTAATTGCTTAGTGGCTCTTAACAATTCAGCGCTTTTTTTCTGTAATGCTTTATTGTTAGATCGAAGTAACTGAGCATCTTCTACCATGTTAATTACTTGTTCAAGCGTAAGTAACTCTTCTTGATGTTGGATACTTCGCATCATAATATGAGCCGATGAAGAACCAATTAAACCTGTAAGAATATTCTCGGCATATTGTAACATATGCTCGTCGGCTACATCGGTTATTGGCTTTTCAGGATAACGCCTTCGATAGCGTTCAATAAATTGTGCAGCCATATGTTCGCCAGTGAATTTAGCGAGTACTTGTTGCACATCGTTCACAGAAGCAGAACGCTTACTACCCAACAAAGCCTCGTTCGAAGTTCCTTTCTTTTGTTGATAAAAATTAACAAACACATCGGCCTGAATTACTTCTAACGCAGTTGGTTGTGTATACAGCGAAATGCCAATATATAAAAGCAGATTTACCAATAAAGACCATACAAAGCCATGTACAATATGGTTGTTAAACGATGTGCCTAGTAACTGCATAGGCTTTAGCCAACTAATACCAAATAGTCCATCGGCTGTAATAGTTGCAGCCCAATTATAACGCTGTGCTAATACAGGAATAATCAAACAAAAAAACCACATGATAAACCCACCAACTATACCACCAATAGCACCTTTTTTATTACCTGTTATCCAATACAATCCTATTAGCAAAGCCGGTGCTAATTGTGCTACAGCTACAAAAGAAGTTAACCCAACTGATAACAACGATGATGATAAAGTACCAACCTCTTCATACACAAAAGCAAGTAGTAAGAGTATAACAATACTCATGCGTCTTGCATTTAATAAGTAGGCTTCAAAGTTATTGGTGGTGTTTCTTTGTGTTGTTGTAAGCCAAAGTTTAATAGGTATAACAACGTGATTGCTTATCATAGTACTTAACGCCATTACTTCAACAATCATCATACCTGTAGCAGCAGAGAAACCTCCGATATACACTAGCAATGCCAACGCTTTTGCATTTGCCTGTA
The DNA here is from genome assembly GCA_003456175.1 of Chitinophagaceae bacterium. Classification (GTDB taxonomy): domain Bacteria; phylum Bacteroidota; class Bacteroidia; order Chitinophagales; family Chitinophagaceae; genus UBA10646. Next base: position 3,247 of record DMPB01000165.1, read on the forward strand.
AAGGCAGCCCTACTACAAAATAATCGGCACTCATACCTTGCGGTAAAAGCAAGAGGCCAGCAATAGCAATTGGCAATACAAAAATGTTGATGACCAACAAATACATGGGAAACTTCCAACTTGCATCGGCAATGTGTTGTTCGCTGTTATTTTCTAACACACTCATTTGAAATTGCCTTGGCAATAACAATACTGCTAATGCCGATAAAACGGTAAGCAGAAAAAACTGCATACCATAACCACGCTGTTGTTGCGACCAAAAATTTATTTCTGGCAGCTTTGCTGATGCTATTGAAAAGAGTTCTTTTGGCGAAGGAAATAGCACAAAACACACCCAAATACCTACTGCTAAAAATGCAATTAACTTCACCAACGATTCAAAACTAACAACTGCAACAAGTCCGGTATGTTGCTTTGTACTATCGGCATTTTTAGTAGTAAACAGTATTAAAAATACAGACAATAAAATAGTAATATAAAAAGCGGGAACCTGCCAGAAATGCCAGTTATTGTTACCGCTGCTTGCAAAGCCAGTTAATAACGTTAAACTCTCTGTAATGGCTTTTATTTGTAATGAAATATAAGGCAACAAGCCCACCACACAAAACACGGTAACTAATACGCCAAGCGAAATGTTTTTTCCGTAACGTGCCGATATAAAATCGGCTAAAGATGTAATGCGTTCCGCACTACTAATAGCCCTCATTTTACGTAAGAGAAAAACACTTATCGGTGCAATTATGGTAGGGCCGAGGTATACGGGCAAAAATTGAAAACCAGTGGCAGCAGCATTACCAACACTTCCATAGAACGTCCATGCTGTACAAAATACTGACAGTGATAAAGCATAACCCCAAGAACTAGTAGCAATTTTTTTGGCAATAGCAAGCTTACCCTCTGTTGCTCTTGCAATAACAAAAAGTAACATTAAGTAACTAATAGAAGCTGCAATTACCAACCATGTGCTCATTTGCTATTGGGTTTTTGCACAGCTAATGCTTTGTGTACCAACCTTGCGGTAAAAATTATTGCAACTGCCCACACTACAAACCAAATGCTATAAATGGTAGCAACATCCATGCCCACTACTGTGTTACTGAGCATTCCTGTAAAAGGAAATACAAGTACACACAAGAGTACAAACGATAAAAAAAGAAGTCTGTCTTTCCGTATGTTGTTGGGCATGGTTGCTACTTTAATACTAGTGATACCATACTAATGTACACATTAGTAGTCGGTAATTTCAGCAGAGCTGTGCGGCAATTTGTTGTAATCGCCTTGCATAGCATACTTACCAAAAATTACCAAACCAAAAGCAATAGGTACGAATATTAAAATAATAATACCCCACTGCAACAAGCTATTTAAAGCAATATCGTTAGCAGCAGCCTTGGCAGCAGCATCGGTTAATGCATCGGCTTTTGCGTAAGCTTCACCAACTTTTGAATAAGCTTGTTGTGCTAAAAAAAAGATAGCTGCAGGACCTAATAATATCCAAATAATACCGAGTAATTTTTTTAAGCTATTCATATAAATGTTTTTATAAATTATGTGTTTAATCGTTTACATTATCATCTTTCGCATTATCTAAATAAATGGCACCAATAACAAAACATACACCAGCAACACCAATGGTATACCATAAGCCAGATAATGCATCGGTACCTTTAAAGCTGGTAATTAAAGTTGCAATGAACGGTACCAAACCACCAAATACACCATTACCAATATGGTATGGCAAGCTCATAGAAGTGTAGCGAATTTTGGTTGGGAACAATTCAACGAGAAAGGCAGCAATAGGTCCGTATACCATCGTTACATAAATAATTTGTACGAATACAAGTACAATGAACATCCAATATGTATTACTCGGCAAGCTCTTTTCATTGTATACAACCTTAGCCAAGGCTAACTGGTTTGTAGCTGCTTTTAATGTATCGGCGTGCACTTCTTTGTATCTAATACCATTGGCGTTTTCTTTTACGTAAGTAGTAGTAATTAAAGAATCGGCCTTACCTTTTATAATATCTCTTTTCACCAATGGTTCCCCTATAACTGCATCGGTAGCAGCAGTTGCAGCAACATCGCCTTTGGCTAAAAAAGTAGCATAAATGGGGCGATAAGTTATGATACCTAAAAGCATGCCTAATAACATAATCCATTTACGACCAATTTTATCACTCAATGCACCAAACACAACAAAGAATGGCGTTGCAAATGCAATAGCCCATAACACAATCGTTCTACTCTGCTCAAAATCTAAATTCACTTTTGTTTCTAAAAAGTTTTGAGCATAAAACTGACCTGTATACCAAATAACACCTTGCCCCATAACAGCACCAAACAAAGCAAGTAATACCATTTTCAAATTAGCTTTATGTGTAAAGCTTTCTTTCAACGGATTGGTAGATGTTTTTCCTTCTTTTTTTAACTTTGAAAACAAAGGAGACTCCTTCATTTTTAAACGGATGTAGATAGACACAACAACCAACAAAATAGATACCCAAAACGGATAACGCCAGCCACCCCACTCACTTACAAAATCTTCATTACTCATGCTCATTTTCGTAAGCAAAATCACCCCTAGCGATACAAATAATCCGAGAGTTGCTGTTGTTTGAATCCAGCTTGTATATAACCCACGTTTATTAGCGGGTGCATGTTCTGCTACATAAGTAGCAGCACCGCCATACTCACCACCCAATGCCAAACCCTGTAACAAACGAAGTACCAATACCAAAATAGGTGCTAATATCCCAATGCTTTTATAACCCGGAATGATACCAATTAAAAAAGTACTACCACCCATTAAAACCAATGTTAATAAAAAGGTGCTTTTTCTACCAATGATATCTCCAAGTCTACCAAAAAATAACGCACCAAAAGGCCGTACTATAAAGCCAGCAGCAAATATGGCTAATGTACTTAAAAGCGCTGCTGTACCTTGCTCTTCGGGAAAGAACTGTTTAGCAATGATGGTAGCCAAACTACCAAAAATGTAAAAATCGTACCATTCAATTAAGGTTCCCAGCGACGATGAAAAGATCACGCTGGCTATACCTTTGTTTTCATTTGATTGCATAATAATAGATTTAAATGTGTTTGAAGATATAAGTGGGTTATAGAAATACTTGAAACTGCAATAAAAATTCACCTCTCGTACCGTCGGCAACGCGTTGGCCATTTCGATTATAGTATAACGGACGAGTACTATACTGCGGTGTTATTTTAGCATGATGCTCATTTAAAAAGCAGTTGAAACCAACATCAAAATAGCTACCAGCTTGGTCTAAAGCATCCAACTTTTTATAGGTGTAAGCAGCGAAAGGTTGCCAACGCAGTTTGTCAGATTTACCTTTCGGTAAAAGTAATCCTGCTTGTGTGTACCAAATATTACCAGTACCAACAAACATGCGACCGTTACCAGCCCCATTCATTGTTTTTTCTCCAGTAAATGCTGGATCAAATCCTGTAGACGGATTCATAATACCTACAGTTCGCAAGTAATTCGGACCAAAATTGTAATTGTAAAAAACGCTGTAAGCCGTTACAGCCATATTCTTCTTCTTATCGCCAATAGGTAAGTCGGCAAACATATCTACGCCAAACAATGCGATATCATGTTTCTTACTGGTACCGTCAAGCTGCTTACTCATGGTACCATTTTTATTATGATAAAAACCAGCGCCGATGTTAAACACCTTTTTTGTACCTACCCAAGTGCCGGCTCTAAAGGGCAATAAATTTGGCTCTTGATCTAAAAACTGATAATCAAAATAACCACCAGTAGCCCACTTAGCATCACCATTATTATCTACAGCAACACTTCCTTTGATAGCATCAGGATTACCAGGGGTACTGTTCGTTGCAAATGGCTTATTCAAATGCAACTGATAATGAAATTTACCAAGCGTTCCTTTGGCATACAAACCAAACTGTCGTACAAACTGATCACTCACATCTACCAATGGCCAGTTAACAATCGGTGCATCAATGGTCATAAAAGTTAATGTGCTAGCACTTCCCATACGACTAATACCATTCCAATAATGCAAGCCCGCACCCAGCGAAAGTGTACGTTTGTTCACTTTGCCTGTGGTCGGATTTTTCGCTGGCACTATCGCATACTCATTCCATACATCATGGAAAAAAATACCCGGCTTTTTACCAGCACCATACGCACCTGTGCCACTAGTAGCCGATGCTCCACCTGTTGCAAACGACTGGTTGTTAATACCAAAATGTGTAAGAATTAAGTAACGCGGCGTTACTTGTGCATACGCAAGCACCCGTAAGCGGCGTGCACCAACATCCCAGGTCGATTTACTTGGCTCTCCATTAATAGCAGTTCCCGGATTGTTTTCAATGTGTCGCACCCATATCTGATTCCAGAATATGAAGCGTACAAACTTAGAACCATCGTTATTCAGGTTCAATTTCAAACCCGAACCATAAATATCTTGCTGATTTTGTGCGTGTACTACGCAGGGTAAGAGCATGCTCAGCAATAGCATGTTAAAAGTTGTTTTAAGCATGGTAGGCAATCGTTTCGTTTTAAAGCAATCGAGTGGTGAATTTGAAAAACCTACCGTGCACGCAACGAATAGTAACTATAGTTTTGGTAATAGTATATATACTTACGTAAATGAAGCCCCGATGTTATACATGTTGCATACGCTCCCATTTAATGAGCATGTACTTATCACCAAGTTCCGATATCATCATACCGCTATTCTTCAAATTAGCCGGATTACTCATAAACACAGCTAACTCAGAAATATTCATCACCTTGTACGTAGGTCTGTAAGCATATTGGTCTGGCGCTTTTATACGGTGCTTTTTCACCCAGTTCATCACACTAACATGACTTACACCTAAAATACGCTCAATCTCTCGGTAGCTCACCCCCTCTATATACAACTGCAATGCTTTCACCACATAGTAAGGGTCTATTTGCTTACCTTCTTTTTCAGTTGTAAAATGATAGCTACAATGCTTGCATTTATACCGTTGCCTACCATCTAACACACCCGCCTTCACATTTTCGTTGTGCTTACATTTCGGACAAAACAATATTTTCATGGTGCCGATTTTATTGTATATAGCAATTTAGCATTTATATATTAATTTAGCAACTTTACAATACACACCTCTTGTATATGCCATATTTATGAGGTTACTTAGCACTCTCTAACAACATTGCACGCCATGAGTTACCCTTACCAGATACGTTCGCTAGAACAGTATCATAACGACTACCAACGTAGCGTAGCAGATCCTGCACGCTTTTGGTCTGAAATTGCCAGCTACTTCACTTGGAAGAAATATTGGCACCATGTTACCGATTGGAATTTTTCTGAACCACACATCCGCTGGTTCGAAGGTGCCACCTTAAATATCACCGAAAACTGTATCGATCGTCATTTAGCTACCAAAGGCAACCAGCCCGCCATCATTTGGGAACCTAACGATCCGAATGAACGTCATCGTGTTATTACCTATAATTCGTTGTACCAAAAGGTATGTCAATTTGCCCACGTACTAAAAAACAATGGCGTTCAAAAAGGCGATCGTGTTTGTATCTATATGGGTATGATTCCTGAGCTTGCCATTGCAGTATTAGCTTGTGCCCGTATTGGTGCTATCCACTCTGTAATTTTTGGTGGCTTTAGTGCACAAAGTATTGCCGACCGCTTGTACGATGCTAATGCAGAATTTATCATCACTTGCGATGGTGCTTACAGAGGTCAGAAAGATATTCCATTAAAATCTGTTATCGATGATGCTTTAATCGGTAATAGAACCGTGAAGCGTGTAATTGTATACACACGTACACGCACACCTGTAAGTATGATCAAAGGCCGCGATGTGTGGTGGGAAGATGAAATTCAACACGTAGTTGAACAAGGCTACACAGATTTTCCTGCCGAAGAAATGAAAGCAGAAGACCCGCTTTTCATTCTATACACGAGTGGCAGCACCGGCAAGCCTAAAGGTGTGGTACATAGTTGTGCTGGTTACATGGTATATACCAACTATACTTTCATCAATGTATTTCAATACCAACCAGGCGATATACATTTTTGTACCGCCGATATTGGATGGATTACAGGTCATAGCTACATCGTATATGGTCCACTGAGTGCTGGTGGCACTACACTATTGTTTGAAGGCGTACCTACTTGGCCCGATGCTGGCCGATTCTGGGATATTGTAGATAAATACAAGGTTAACATTCTATACACAGCACCAACCGCTATTAGAAGTTTAATGGGCTTTGGCGATGCCCCTTTACAGGGAAAAGATTTAAGCTCACTTAAAGTGTTAGGTACTGTTGGCGAACCCATTAACGAAGAAGCTTGGCATTGGTACAACGAAAATATCGGCAAAGGCAAATGCCCTATTGTAGATACTTGGTGGCAAACAGAAACAGGAGGTATTCTTATTAGTAATTTGGCTGGCGTTACACCCGCCAAACCAGCCCATGCCACCTACCCATTACCAGGTGTGCAACCCATTTTAGTAGATGAAAATGGCAATGAAATAGAAGGCAATAGCGTAAGTGGCAACCTTTGTATCAAAGCGCCGTGGCCTTCTATTATTCGTACAACCTATGGCGATCATGAACGCTGCCGCACCAATTACTTTGCTACTTACGACCAGCTATACTTTACCGGCGATGGTGCCCAACGCGATGCCGATGGTATGTATCGCATTACGGGCAGGGTTGATGATGTATTGAATGTTAGCGGGCACCGTATTGGTACTGCCGAAGTTGAAAATGCTATTAATATGCACGCAGGCGTGGTAGAAAGTGCTGTAGTTGGCTATCCGCACGATATTAAAGGGCAAGGTATTTATGCTTATGTGATTTATAATGGTCATCATGTAGGCGATGAAGAACTGACACGCCGCGATATTTTGCAAACCGTTACACGCATCATTGGCCCTATTGCCAAGCCCGATAAAATTCAGTTTGTGAGTGGCTTGCCTAAAACAAGAAGCGGTAAAATTATGCGACGCATCTTGCGAAAAATTGCTGAGAATGAACTCGGCAGCCTTGGCGATACCAGCACACTTTTAGACCCTGCCGTGGTAGATGATATTGTAAAAGGTAAATTATAACCTCGCAGTACATCATTTGCCGTAAGGCGCCATATATCAAGCGTTGGAGTACCCTACTCCGACGCTTTTTCTTTAGCAGGCTTGCCCACCAAGCTTTGAATCATACCAGTTACCAAACTCAATAGAATGCTATACCAAAAAGCAGCCCACCAATTTTCAACCTCAAAACCAGGCACCATATTAGCTGCCAATTGAATCATTAGCATGTTTATCACAATCAAGAAAAAACCTAGTGTAATGAGCGTTACAGGCAGCGTTAGTAAAATAATAATGGGCTTTACAAATGCATTGAGCAAAGCCAACACCAGCGCTACTACCATAGCAGTACTTACGGAGTCTATGCTTACGCCGGGCAATAAATAACTGCTTACCAAAGCAGCTAACGTAGTAATCATTAAGGTGGCTAAAAAAGCTTTCATCGTAGGTGTTTTCCTTACGGTAAATGTAGTTAAAGCATAATACTTGCTTCACCAAAATTAAGATGCTGTGTTACCATACCTTGTTGCAGCATTAAAGCCCCATTGGTATCAACACCCAGCAGCTGACCACTCAAACGCACGGCATCTTTTTTAACCTGAATTTGCTGATCAAGCAAGTATAATGATTGATTGTACTGTTGCAGAGCTTCCTTCCAACCTGCATCGGTGTGTATTAATTCAAAATAATAACCAAGTTCTGCGGCAAGTTGCTTAGCTAACGCTTCTACATGGTAAGAACGTTCGGTTTGTTGCAATAATGAGGTAGCATGCGTAAGTGCTTCATCAAAGCTATTTTCATTCACATTAATGCCAATACCCACTACAGCCCACTCCCAAGTGTAGCCTTTCCGAATATTTTCGATGAGTATACCACCTGCCTTCTTGTCATTCAAAAACAAATCGTTAGGCCATTTAATCATGCATGGCAGCTGGGTATTGGCTATAATCATTTGCCGTGAGGCTAATGCAGCCGCTACCGATAAGCGAAAGGGTTGTGTTGCTGGAAGCCCTGTAGTATTGAGAATAGCGCTAAAAGCAATGTTATGGCCGGGTGTTTGAAACCAAGTACGTTGATATTGACCCTTTCCGGCAGTTTGATGGGTGCTAAATATTACTTGCCCGTGTTGTGCCAATCCTTTCCGAATTAACTCCATGGCATAGTTGTTGGTACTATCTACTTTGGTTAAGGTAGTAAAGGTGGCACCAATTGCAGGCAAAGCTGTTAGCATTGAACGAGATACTGTATTTTTGGCAAAACTATACCGAAGCACCTCAACAACACCAAATTTTTCAACTAAACGCTCAAAGCAATATTGGAACCATTGATTGTACTTGGCAACCGTAAAAAAAGTACTGTTACAAAGCTTAACAGAAGTAGCAAGCTGTTCAAAGCCATCATTAAAGCTGTGACTGATAAAAAAGCGGAAAACGTAGTTTCACTCGACTTACGCCAGATACCTGAAGCCGTTGCCGATTTTTTTGTGATATGTAATGCCGCTAGTACCACTCAGGTAAAAGCTATTGCCGACAATGTGGAACATGAGGTGAAACTAGCTACCGGTGAAAATCCTTACCACAACGAAGGATTCAACGCATTACAGTGGGTTATCATTGATTATGTATCGGTGGTAGTACACATTATGCATAAAGATGCCAGAGCACATTACCGTTTAGAAGATATGTGGAGCGATGCACCAACACAAGGGCACGACATCTAACCACTTTTTAACGTATTTTGATGAACTATTAGAACCCTTTTACGATTATATTTAACACAAGCAGCAGATTGCTTTTTTAGTATGGCAGACGATAATAAAATTAAACCTGAATTATTCAATAGAAATAACTCTGGCGGCTCAAACGATGCTCCTCGCAAACCACGCTTTAGCATTTATTGGATTTATGCTATTGTAGTAGTGGTACTATTGAGCAACTTTATGTGGGGTAGAATGAATGGTGGCTTTGGTGGCCCTAAACCACTTACTGTTACCGAACGTACATTCTACGATTCATTAGTAGCTCCTGGCTTTGTAGAGCGTATCACCAAAGTAAAAGACAAGTACCTTGTTCGGGTGTACATTCGAAAAGACAAGCAAAGCGACCCCTTCTTTACGCAAAAGTTCAAAACAAACTTAAAAGATGTAAAGTCGCCCCTGTTCCAATTCAACGTTACCAATTGGGAAAGCTTTGAAAGCCGGCTCGATACCATCACACGTCAAATGAGCATTCCACCGATTGACGCTGCCACCGATGTAGATACAACGGAGTGGTATAACAGTCAGCTTTTCAGTTACATCATCACCATTTTCTTATTCATTGGTATTTGGGTACTCTTCATGCGTAAAATGGGTGGCCCAAGCGGTGGCGGTGGCCCTGGCGGTATTTTTAATATTGGCAAGAGCAAAGCACAATTGTTCGAAAAAGGAACCCGCGTTAATATAACTTTTAACGATGTTGCCGGCCTCGATGAAGCCAAGCAAGAGGTAATGGAAATTGTTGACTTCCTAAAAAATCCCAAAAAATACACTGCACTTGGTGGAAAAATACCCAAAGGTGCATTATTAGTAGGCCCTCCAGGCACTGGTAAAACCTTACTCGCTAAAGCTATGGCTGGCGAAGCTCAAGT
>DMPB01000165.1:13201-18041 GCA_003456175.1 Chitinophagaceae bacterium
TGAAGCTCAAGTGCCTTTCTTTAGCATGAGTGGTTCTGATTTCGTAGAGCTATTTGTGGGTGTTGGTGCTAGCCGTGTTCGCGACCTATTTAAACAAGCCCGCGAAAAAGCACCTTGCGTAATATTTATTGATGAAATCGATGCCATAGGTAGGGCTCGCGGTCGTAACGCTATCATGAGTAACGATGAGCGTGAAAACACATTAAACCAGTTGTTAGTTGAAATGGATGGCTTCGGTGGCGATAGCGGCATTATCATTCTTGCCGCCACTAACAGACCAGATGTACTTGATAGTGCTTTGTTACGTCCTGGCCGTTTCGATCGTCAAATTAGTATTGATAGGCCCGATGTTAAAGGCCGTGAACATATTTTCAAAGTGCATTTAAAAACCATCAAAACCTCTCAAACACTCGATATCCATAAGCTTGCCGAACAAACACCAGGTTTTGCAGGTGCAGATATTGCGAACGTTTGTAACGAAGCAGCGTTAATTGCTGCTCGTAAAAACAAAGATGGTGTTGATATGAGCGACTTCCAAGATGCCATAGACCGAGTTATTGGTGGTCTGGAAAAGAAAAACAAAATCATATCTCCAGAAGAAAAGCAAATTATTGCCTACCACGAAGCAGGTCACGCCATTTGTGGTTGGTATTTAGAACATGCTTATCCATTACTTAAAGTAACCATTGTACCACGCGGTACTGCAGCTTTAGGTTATGCTCAATACACACCTAAAGAGCAATATTTATACGATACAGATCAATTGATTGATCAAATTTGTATGACGCTTGGCGGACGTGCTGCTGAAGAAATTTTCTTCGGAAAAATTTCAACAGGTGCCAGCAACGATTTACAACAAATCACACGCATGGCATATAGCATGGTTACCGTGTATGGTATGAATAACAAAGTAGGTAACATAAGCTTTTACGATCCTAACACTGAAAATACTTTCACCAAACCGTACAGCGAAGAAACAGGCCGTATGATTGATGAAGAGGTTCGTAAACTTATTGCCGATGCTTATGTTAGAACCAAGCAATTGCTCACAGAAAAGAAAAACGATGTTGAAGCACTTGCTAAAGAACTATTAACTCGCGAAGTGTTATTCCAAAGTGATGTTGAACAACTCATCGGTAAGCGACCTTTCGAAGAAAGAAAAATACTCGACGATGTTGCGCCAGCTACACCACCCGTAGCTAATACCGAAAGCAACACTGAAAATAACAACGAAACAACAGCAGTATAAAATAATACTGCTTGCTACACAACTAATACAACAGGCAACCGCAGCAATGTAGTTGCCTGTTGTTTCAAATACGAATAGTAGTACCTTACGGTAAATGTTATTATGCCAGCACCCATACATAACACAGCAAAAGAAAACATCTTAAAACGTATACGGCAGGCATTAAGTCATCCTACCGCTATACCGTTCCCAGGTAGTGAAAGTGCTGAAGATATATTTCATCCGGCTCCCGATAGCGAAGAACTAGCACTTTTATTCGCAGAACAGTTCACACAATTGCAAGGAAAATTCGCTTATTGTTCTAATACTAGCGAACTTGGCGAACAGCTTACACATTTGCGCAAGCATAAGCAATTCAATAAAATATTTTGTAACGAGCAAGCCATCAAACAAATACTAACCGAACTAGGCGTTGTAACACACAACAATAACCTCGCCGATTGCGATGTAAGTATTACAGGTTGTGAGGCCTTGGTAGCACGTACAGGCAGCTTACTTATGAGTACTGCACAAAGCAGTGGCCGTACCGCAAGCGTATACGCACCTATTCATATTTGTATTGCATTTGTAAGCCAGCTTGTATATGATATTAAAGACGGACTACAATATGTAAAAACGCATCATGAACAATTACCAAGTTTAATTACACTAGCAAGTGGCCCCAGCCGTACAGCCGATATTGAAAAAACATTGGTAGTGGGCGTACACGGCCCCAAAGAAGTATATTGCTTTTTGGTAGACGATGGTGTGTAAGATTAATTCTAATAATACGTTACTAATTACATGCAGCAAGCCTCCGATAAAAAAATTTATTTCTTATCCGACTTTCATTTGGGAGCACCGAATGAAGCAGCCAGCCGCGAACGTGAGCGAAAAATTGTTCGATTTTTAGATAGCATCACCGCTAACGCCGCAGAAATATTTATCGTAGGCGATATGTTTGATTTTTGGTTTGAGTATAAAACTGCAGTTCCAAAAGGGTACACCCGCATTCTCGGAAAGTTAGCTCAACTCACCGATAGTGGCATACCAGTACACTTTTTTATTGGCAACCACGATATGTGGATGCGTGGTTATTTTGAGCAAGAACTCAATATACCTGTATACTTTGCACCAAAGGTTTTTGAACGATTTGGCAAACAACTGCTTATCGGCCATGGCGATGGGCTTGGTCCTGGCGACTATGGTTATAAACGCTTGAAAAAAATTTTCAGAAACCCATTGTGTCAGTGGTTGTTCGGATGGCTACACCCCGATGTTGGCATTGGGTTAGCCAACTATTTTAGCCGACGTAGTCGTGCTAAAACGGGCTTTACGGATCAATATTTTTTAGGAGAAGATAGAGAGTGGCTAATACAATACAGCAAGTACAAACTCACTCAAAAACATTACGATTATTTTATATTTGGTCACCGCCATTATCCGATGGTAATAAACCTCAACGAGCACAGTAAGTACATTAACATTGGCGATTGGATTGTACATTTTACCTATGGTGTTATGCACGGTAATGGTACGTTAGAACTTTGCAATTATCAAGAAACTCTGTAGCTATGTGCTGTCTTCATTTACCGAAAGGTTTTTATACCAACTTCAAACTACTGATGCTAGGTTTCATATGTTACCTTACGGTAAATGTTTGTAACGCACAAGCAACCATTATTACGGCTGGCCGCTACCGCTATTTTCAGCAAGATAATTTTGGTAATTTTTATTTAGTTAACGCACAAAATCAAATTAAAAAAATTAACAATAAAGGCGACAGCCTTGCTATCTATAACGATGTACGCCGTTATGGCGATATTACTTTAATAGATGCTACCAACCCACTGCAAGTATTAGTTTGGTACAAAGATTTTCAAACCATTGTGGTTTTAGATCGGTTTTTAAACATGCGAACAGCAATAGACTTACGAAAGCAAGGCTTGTTTCAAGTAAGTTGCATTGCCTTAAGTTACGATGGTAATATTTGGCTGTACAACGAGTTGGGTGGCAATATTTTAAAAATTAACGAAGCAGGTACACCACTGCTTACTAGTGCCGATGTGCGGCAAGCTTTAAATGCTGCACCTAGCATGCAATTCATGGCCGATAATGCAGGTAAGCTATGTATGTACGATAGTGCTAGTGGCTGGTGGGTGTTTGATTACTATGGTGCATTGGTGAAGCATTTGCCTTATAAAAATTTACAATTTTTACAAGTTACCAATCAGGGCTTATGGGGTGTTGAAGGAAAGCAATGGCTACATTTAAAAACCGATAGCCCATTACCTGTGGCTGTTCCTTTACCGCAAGGTTTATTAGATCGAAAAATTCAATTACAACGCCACGCACTCGGATGGGTTTTTTTAGATGATAACGGTTTATGGTTGCTACCATAATTCTAACGTTGTAATGTTTTGTACGCTTGAAATGCTTGGTGATTGGCAGGTTGTTGTAAGCTGGCTGTAATATCTTTTTTCTCGGCAGTGGTTAAGTGAAAACTAAGGGCTGCTTTAGCATGCTGTTGAACGGGTGCATACTGAAACACCAAACGTTGTAAGCGAAAGGTAGTATCGCTGTGCAAAAATTGCCATTGGCCAGATTGGTAAAAATCTTGCAGATTAAACCAGTTATGTTGCATGCTTTCGAGTGGCTTCACAAAAAAATCGGCTAAGCTGCTATTATTGGTAGCGGTTCCCCAATCTTCTTCAACACGGTCGCGAATTTGAATGAGCACTACACCACTTGTATTCGCTACAATCCAATCTTTAAAATTGTATAAAAACCGCATGGCTGTTTCTGCTCCGGTATTATCTCGCAGGCCAGCATCCATTACATCGATTACGGGTTCTGTGGGTAATCATACATTGGGTAACACATACGGGAAGGTAGCATTCATGCGTAAGGCTGTTAACACACCTAATTGTGGTGCTTGCTGCCTGGCAAAGAGTGCTTGAAAATCTATAACATCGGGGTGTGTAACCGGTGTGGTATCGGTTGGGAGGGCTTGCATCATAAACCTTGCAGGCCTAGTGGCTGTTAGCAATTTTCTACCATCGGCAGTAATAACACTATTGAAAAATAAGGTGGGAATAATGGCACTATCTTCATAGGGTCGATAATCGTGTAGGTGCTTTTGCAATAAACCTCTTGTATTCTGGTTCAACTTTGCTTCAAAAGCATAGCCTCTATCTTTTACGTAAGTGAAATCGCCAACTGTGAACTTACGTGCTGGCCCCACCAAATCTCTACTGATAAAACTGCTGAATAGTGGGTTCAGCAAATCTTTCGCAATATCTTGTGCATACTGCCTATCATTTGCCCGTAAGGGCTTACCCAATTGCTGTTGTAAAAACAACTCTCTATAATAGGCAGCACCCAGCATACCGCCAGAGGCACCTGTAATTAACACTGTTTGCTTTAAAAAGTTACCATTGCTAATACTATCAAGTGCTTGCATTACCTGCATAGTGAAGCTTGCACTACGTACACCTCCACCACTAACTGCCACTACATATAATTTGGGCTTATCAGTTATTTGTTGCTGCTTCCATTGTATTAAACGATTTTGAAAAGCTTGCCTATCGGCTTGTACATCTTGTACCGAGG
>DMPB01000165.1:18266-18827 GCA_003456175.1 Chitinophagaceae bacterium
TGTACATCTTGTACCGAGGTTTGTTGTAAGATACTATCAAGCATATAAGCCGAGCGTACTCCACTTTTGTAGTCAATACCATAGGCTTTGTTACGAGCATCAATAACATTATGTTGGTATAAATAGTTAAACACAAAATAAAGCAACAATAATACCGGAATACTCCAAGTTCGTAAGAACAGTGTAACAGCTCCACTCACAGCAATTAAAATAGCGAAGAGCACGGTAATACTTGCTGCCGCCGGAAATTGAAACATTGGATTATCTAAGAAAAAACCCAATAATATGAGTAATAAAAAAGCAATAAAAATGGCAAGCACTGCCGCTAAATGGTGGCGTTTGAAGATGGCATCTAAAAAAGTTTCACTGTAATGTCGTACATCTCTCGGCTTACGCAAGTGCAGCCTGGCACTTAAAAACCAATGTACATGAAAAGCAGGTTTATGGCTTGGCAGTTTAGCTTGTTGCATAGCTAAGTGATAGTGTACATTAGCTGTATCAATAACAGTAGCCATACTGTTGTATATGGTTTTATCGGCACCAAAAAAATAACCAATAGCA
>DMPB01000165.1:19045-37301 GCA_003456175.1 Chitinophagaceae bacterium
AAAAAAATAACCAATAGCAATAACAATAGAAAGTATTAAGCCCAATACAAATCCGAGCACTAGTAATGTAATATCAAAATAATTTGTAAGCTCTTGATAACGTACATATTGTACTGCCTTTACAAGATATAAACACAAAAAAAGTAGGGGTATAATACTGTTATTAATACAATATTTTAAAAAAGGCTGTGCAGTTGTAGCTAAAAAACGAATGTCTTTACTATGTAATATAAACGTAGTAATATTCCAACTCATAATGAATATACCTACACAAAAGCCTACGATAGCAGTGCCAATTCCATTCACTTCACCTAAATATTCTGGTGCTAAAAACAAAGAGCTTGCACCATAACTACTCATAAAACCGCCGCTAACTGTTGCAGCGAGTATGTACCAGAAAATGAGTAAGATCTGATACTTCCGCACATGCAACAACAATAATTGTACGGGCATACTGTATAAAAAGCCCAATACAAATGGCCTCCAACGATATGGCAATTTCGTTAACACTGTTCTAAGTTAAGCTAGCAACAACTAACAATGTAAGTTTTAACGTTGTACTTACGTAAATAAAAAAGCAGCGAATAGACATCCGCTGCTTAGTAGCATATAACCCCCAAAAGAAGTTTCTAATACTATATATCGAAACCACTATGAATACAAAAATGTGCCCTTGTACCTTACGGTAAAAAAGAAATTACACCAAATCCAAAGCGATTTTTTTGAAATACGTAGTGAAAAATCACAAAATATGTAGTATATTAAGTTCCACTGACAGGGGTTGGTTTCGGCGATGATGCACATCATCAATACAACGCTAAAAACTAAACATCTTGGCGGTCTAACTGCATTGATTGCCATAGTACACATTTACGTAAGTAAATCTGTTGTTGGCATACATTAAAAGCAAGCGATATGTCGCAACAAAACAACAACTATCAAGTTAAGGTCAACAATTTCAGCTTTGAGTTAACAGCCGAAGCACTACAACAAGCCGATATTATTCAGGTGCAGCCTAATATGTATCATCTATTAGAACAGCATCAGTCTGTAACGGTTACCATAGTAAGCAGTACCGATAAACATGTAACCGTTGCTATTGGCGAAGAAAGGTTCGAAGTAGCTATTAAAGATGGCTTCGATCAAATGCTCGATCAACTTGGATTTAGCAAAGTATCGGTGAAGCAAGTGAAAGATGTAAAAGCACCCATGCCAGGCTTAGTATTAAGTATCGCTGTAACAGAAGGACAAGCTGTAAAAGAGAATGAACGCATTCTAATACTAGAAGCCATGAAAATGGAAAATAGCATTCTTATGCCTAACGATGCTGTCATTAAACGCATTGCCGTTAAACCAGGCCAAGCTGTTGAAAAAGGTCAGGTACTTATTGAGCTTGCTTAACAATAATAACTATTTATAATTCGCATGTATTATGCAAAAAATATTAGTAGCCAACCGCGGCGAAATAGCCCTTAGAATTATGCGAACCTTACGGAAAATGGGGATACGCTCTGTAGCTGTATACTCTGAAGCCGATCGCCACTCACCACATGTTCGTTATGCCGATGAAGCGGTATGTTTAGGTCCGGCACCATCTAACCAATCATACTTACGAGGCGATGCCATTATAGACATTTGCAAAAAACTCGGTGTTGATGGCATACACCCAGGTTATGGCTTTTTAAGTGAAAATGCAGCATTTGCCCGTAAGGTCACCGAAGCTGGCATTACGTTTATTGGTCCAAGCCCCGAAGCCATGGAAGTGATGGGTTCAAAACTTGCCGCTAAAGAGTGTGTAAAAAAATACAATATACCCATGGTGCCCGGTATTGATGAAGCCATTACCGATGTTACCTTGGCGAAGCAAATTGCAGCAGAAGTAGGTTATCCTGTATTGATTAAGGCCTCTGCCGGTGGCGGTGGCAAGGGTATGCGTATTGTAGAACAAGAAAACGAGCTCGAAGAACAAATGGAACGTGCCATTAGTGAAGCAACTTCTTCTTTTGGTGATGGCTCAGTGTTTATTGAAAAGTATGTAAGCTCTCCACGCCACATTGAGGTACAGGTACTGGCCGATAATTATGGTAATTGTATTCACTTGTTTGAACGAGAGTGTAGCATTCAGCGCAGGCACCAAAAGGTAGTAGAAGAATCGCCATCATCTATTTTAACACCAGCAATACGCAAGCAAATGGGTGAAGCGGCAGTAATGGTAGCCAAATCGTGCAATTACACTAGTACTGGAACCGTTGAGTTTTTAATGGATGACAAGCTCAATTTCTATTTTCTAGAAATGAACACCCGCTTGCAGGTAGAACACCCGGTAACTGAAATGATAACGGGTATAGATTTGGTAGAAGAGCAGGTAAAAATTGCACGTGGTGAAAAACTCAGTTTCACACAAGACGATCTAAAAATTAACGGTCATGCTATTGAGTTACGTGTGTATGCCGAAGATCCGCTTAACAACTTTATGCCCTCTATTGGCACACTTACCCGCTACGAACCACCTACCGGCAAAGGCATTCGGGTAGATGATGGTTACGAACAAGGGATGCAGATACCCATTTACTACGATCCTATGATTGCCAAGTTGGCAACGCATGGAAAAAACCGTATTGAGGCAATTCAAAAAATGCTAGCAGCCATAGAAGCTTATGGCATTGAAGGCGTTAGTACAACCATGCCTTTTGGTCGTTTTGTATTTCAGCATGAGGCTTTTATCAGCGGACATTTCGATACGCATTTTGTAAAAAATTATTATACCCCTGCACATATTGAAAACGAGCAAGCAGCCAAAGCCAAAATAGCTGCCATTGTTGCTGTAAAGCATTGGTTAAACCAACAGGCAGCACTTACCACTGTTGCACACCGCTCTACCAGCTGGAAGCGTCGTATTGCCCATTAATTGCATGGCTCACAAATATTCGCAATCATGAAATCTAAAGTTGAAATATTACAAGAAAAGTTAGCCCTAAGCCACGAAGGTGGTAGTGCCAAACGTATTGCTACACAACACCAAAAAGGGAAACTTACCGCAAGAGAGCGGGTTCATCTGCTGCTCGACCCAGGCTCGTTCGAGGAAATCGGAGCCTTGGTGTTGCATCGTACCAAAGAGTTTGGTATGGAAGAACAGCAATTCTATGGCGATGGTGTTGTAACTGGCTACGGTACCATTGATGGAAGATTGGTATATGTGTTTGCACAAGATTTCACTGTTTTTGGTGGAGCACTCAGCGAAACCCATGCAGAGAAAATATGTAAAATAATGGACGCTGCCATGAAAACAGGTGCTCCTGTAATTGGATTAAACGATTCTGGTGGTGCCCGTATTCAAGAGGGGGTTCGTTCTTTAGGCGGTTATGCCGATATTTTCTATCGTAATGTACAGGCTTCGGGAGTAATACCGCAAATTTCTGCCATCATGGGTCCTTGTGCTGGCGGTGCCGTGTATTCACCAGCCATGACAGACTTTACCATTATGGTAGAGAATACCAGTTACATGTTTGTAACAGGCCCAAATGTTGTTAAAACGGTTACCAACGAAACAGTGAGTTCTGAAGAACTTGGCGGTGCGAGCACACATGCTACCAAATCGGGAGTAACACAGCTTACTGCTGTGAACGATGTAGATTGTATTCAGCAGGTAAAAAAGTTGCTCAGCTACATGCCACAAAACTGTGAAGATGCTGCACCCGTGTATCCATATACCCTTGCAGATGAAGTACGCCCTGCACTTAACGATATTATTCCGGCATCGGCGAACCAACCTTACGATATGCGTTTGGTGATTGAGGGCATTTGCGATACCGACTCGTTCTATGAAATTCATAAAGATTATGCCGATAACATTGTAGTTGGCTTTGCTCGTCTTGCAGGCCGTAGTATTGGTATAGTCGCCAATCAACCCATGAGCCTGGCAGGGGTACTCGATATTGAAAGCTCAAAAAAAGGCGCTCGTTTCACTCGCTTTTGCGATTGCTTTAATATTCCCTTACTTGTATTAGTAGATGTACCAGGGTTCTTGCCCGGTACCGATCAAGAGTGGAATGGTATTATTACCAACGGTGCCAAACTTTTATATGCCTTTAGCGAAGCTACCGTACCTCGTTGCACAGTAATTACACGCAAAGCTTATGGTGGTGCTTACGATGTTATGAATAGCAAACACATTGGTGCCGATATGAATTTCGCATGGCCAAGTGCAGAAATTGCTGTGATGGGTGCTAAAGGCGCCAGTGAAATTATCTTCAAAAAGGAGATTAGCGAAGCAGATGATCCTGCTGCCAAATTATTAGAAAAAGAAGCAGAATACGCAGCACTTTTTGCCAACCCTTACACGGCTGCCGAACGAGGCTTTATCGACGAAGTAATTATGCCCGACCAAACCCGACGCAAGTTGATCAAAGCGTTCGCCATGCTAGAAAATAAAGTTGCTAAAAGGCCACGAAAAAAACATGGCAACATACCTCTATAGCAGTATAATCAGGTATTACTTACGTAAAAGAGCAATGCTGTTGGCATTGCTCTTTTATTATACACATATAAAATACTTATTGAATAGTATTAAACACCGCTTGTTGCACTACTACCGGATATTTTTGCTTTAACTTCAATAACCAATTTTTTTCAACCTCAATCTGGTAATCGGCTACTACGGCGCCACGTGCATCGGCGAAGCTCTTACGCTCTACATTAGGATGTTCTTGCGTAATGTATAAGAAGCTGTAGTTAACACCATCGGCCATTTTTTCAGGTTGTGTAGCTACACCTTTTTTGAAAGCAATTTTTTGTGTAGTTGGCAACATTGTTTGCTCAAACCTACTACTATCGGCAAATACAAAACTGCCATAACTATCGGCAATGGTACGCCATTGAGCGGGCTTCGCTTTAATAAGGTTTAACACGGTATCGGCACGCTCTTTTCCGCTTACGGTAAATAGTAACACACTTACACTTGGTTGCCACTGATATTTAGCTGCATGTTGCTCATAATACTTAGCGAGGCCTGCACTATCGGCATTGGCGAAGCCCCATACTTCACGTTCCATAATAGCGAAGAGTAGATTAGCATCATTAAACTCTTTCCACTGAGCGGCCATACTTGTATTAAATTCTTGAATATATCTGCGATAGTAATCGCTAACTGCAAGCTTTAAATATTCTTTTAATAATTTACCGTAAGGTTGCTTACTTAACTCGCCACCACTTGCTATAACAGCATCTACAAATTTGGCAAAATTTTCAACGGCGTAAGTTTGCTTTTCAAATTTGAAAATGGGTGTTTCGGCTGTGATACCTGTTACATTATTTGGGTTTTTACGAGATGCAACACTATCGATAAAAGCATATAAAGCCTTTTCGTTATACTTTAATTGTTCGTACTTACACAATGCTAGCCACTTGTCTACCAACGCATTGCGAGCCTGATTTAAGCGATCACTTTCTTCTACCGCAAGGCGAACTTCGGCCATGCCTTTTGCATCATCGTTGCTTGAAGGTGGTGCTTCTTCTAACACTACTTTAAGGATGTGCCAGCCGAATTCAGTTCTAAAAGGTGTGGTATATCCACCATTTACCGTAAGGTTAAATACCTTGGCTTCGTAGGCTGCATCGTACTGACCAACACCTACGGTTAGTTGTGTTGCATTCGCCAAATATTTATCTCCCACGGCTTTAATGTCGGTACCTTTTAGCAACTCTTGATACGCAGCATTCGCCTTATCAACAAGTTGTACTTTATCCATTTCGTTAGCATCGGGCGGAAAAGGAAATAACAATTGCTCTATTACTCGCTTACCCAAAGCCTTTCGAGTTGCATTTACATAAAATATGTGGTAGCCCATATTACTATGGTAAGGCGCTGCAAACTGATTTTTTTTGAGTTTATAAATGATGTTTTCAACCTCGTAAGGTAGCGTGAAAGCGGTGATCCACCCAAGCAAACCATTACTTTTCTTATCGGTGTTACTGCTAGCGAATTGTTGTACTACTTGCGTAAATGATTGGCCTTTTTGTAATGCTTTATATGCCTGTTGTATTTTTTGATAGGCTGCTACTGTATCGGCACCTGGTGCTACTTCAATAAATACTTGCGATACCTGCACATCTGATTGGCTGCGCTGCATTGCTTCTTTCACCAATGCATCAATATTAGCTTCGTTATTAACGGCTGTTTCTGCTAGTTGGCGTCGGAAATTTTCGCTTTCATAGATGTAATTCTCAGCTTTATCGAGGCTATCATCGTAAGCGGCTTGTACTTTTAGTTTGTAGTTAATATACAACTCTAAATACTCTTGTAGTGCTTGCTTACGGTTGGTATTGGTGTTTGGATTTTTATTGAATGCCTGCTCAAACTCGGCCTTACTTACACTATACTTACCGTACGTGAATAAGGTTTGTGCATTTGATGTAACCGCAATAAGTAGTACAAAAATTGCAAGTGTGCAACGATACATTTTGTGATACATGCTTTTCAATCTGTTTTAAAAAAGAAAGATATTACTTGCCTTGTTGTTTGAGTTTTGCAGAAATTAGATCGTCGAATTGTTGCAATGTTAGTTTTTTACCAATAATACGTTTTTGCTCGTCGAGCAAGTAGAATGTTGGTGTTTGATATACATCGTACAATTGACGGTAATTTGCTTGTTGGTTTTTATTCTCTGTATCGCGTTGTTGTTTGGTTTGATACACATGATACCAGCCATTCAACTGTTTTGTTTTAATAAAATCGACCCACTCTTTCATAGCAGGTTTTAATTCATCGGCTGCTGCGTGCATTTTATCGTTGGTGTTCACCGCATAAATTTTAACACCCAACTTTCGCCAACGTGCCTGATAAAAACTATCGAGTTGTGGTATTTGCTCTTTACAATGGCCACAAGTATGATCCCAAAAAGCTACCACTGTAAAGGATGCATTAACACCATATAACGATTGGGGCTTACCGGCGGTATCTACCAACTGCATTTCGGCAGCAGCTTCGCCAATTTGATTGGCCATAAGGCTATACGCTCGATTAAAAATAAATTCACGTTGCTTCACGCTTAGCCAAGCAGTATCACCTTTACTAAAGAAGTTGTTGAACAAGAAAATGAACACTTTGTCTTGCCCCATTACTTCTGGGTTCACATACTTATCGGTGAAGCGCCCTAACAAGTATTTGAACATTTCGTAATTGCTACGAGCACTCAACAAGATGTAGTTCACTTCTGGAATAATACTATCCGCTTCGGGACTAACATAATACTTGAAGTATTCTTCTAGTTTAGGATCGAAGAAAGGAGTACGTAATAATCGTTCATCGAAGAAATTAACACCATCCCAAAAATGATCTTTCACATAGCGGTATGCAGCTACAGAATCGTCTCTTGTTTTTAATGTTGTGATTGGTGATTCGGGGCGACGAACACAGTTGAAGAACTGTGCTAACATACTTTCTGGATACTGCTTGCCAATATTATCACGATACTTATTCATATCGTTATTGGCTTGAATCATTTGCTCACGAATAGCATTGCTATCGGCAGTGCTTTTAGCACTACGCATGGCCATTTGTAGCTGATTCATTACAGGTACCTTGGCTGCCAAAAACTTGGTGTATTGGGTAAAGAGTTCGTTTTCTTTACTGCCTGTAATAACCACATCGTCGGGCCGAGTGGTATCGGCAACAATTTTCATACGTTGCACATCATCGACCAAGAACTCGAATAAGATAGATTTTTGGGGTGTTACAAAAAAGTAGATACCACCAGGCAATTTTTCTTTCCCGCGAAATACACCTCTACTATTGGCATCTACAAAAGCACTATCAACCAAATTTTTGTATTTGCCGTAATAGCATCCCAAATACACCCATGTGTTTTTGTATGGCGTAACGTTTATCTCAAACTCGTAACCACCTGCGTTCTTTTTTACCGCAAGGTTATTCTGACTATTTGCTGGCTTAGCGGCGGGCTTGGTAGCAGGTTTTTTGGTTTGTGCTACTACCAAGGTACTTACAAAAAGGGCTATGATACATGTAATACAACGCATGTTGATACACCTGTTTTTAATGATGCGTAAATGTAGGTGAAACACTGCAAGGCAGATGCTCAAAAAATGCTAATTCGCTGCATCTACGGGTGTGCTACTAATAATCTTTGTTGGTATACTGTACCGTTTGAGAGTTGTACTTGCATCTGGTATGTTCCGTTTTGCAAGTGGCCTATTTGTATGTTTGTAGTGGCATTTTGTATGGCTGTATTTTGTTGTAGCACTTTACGGCCTGCCACATCGAATAAATAAATGGTTGCTTGTGCCTGTGTAATACCGGCTATTTGTATAGCAACTTGCTGATGTGCTGGGTTAGGTGTTAGTAATAGGGTGCCCTTACGGGGTAAATGAAGAGTGAATACTTTACTGTAACTGAAACTACCATCTTTATCAACCAATTTGAGGCGGTAGAAGATGCGTGTACCTGCGTAGTTGACTACATCGTCGGCGAATTGATATTGCTTGGCTTGTTGTGCGGTTACCTTGCCGATACTACTGAAATTAGTGCCATTAACGCTACGCTCTACCTCGTAATGGCTAAAGTTAACCTCGTTTTGTACGAACCATTGTAAAGCAATGGTATTACCTTTGAGTTCGCCCGTGAATAATTGCAACTGTACGGGTAACACCAAACTTGATAAACCCGGACAAGTGTTATTCCAAACACGAGTTACAAGACTTGGATCATCAATATAAGGATTGCGATTACCTTGAAACTGATACGCTGCATTGTTACGATCAATTTCTTTGCGGCTTACCGGATCTAAGAAATGCCATTGAATCATTAACTGCAAGTAAGCAACATCTACACTTGGGAAGCTGTTAGGCTCAAATGCAGGAACAGCTTCTGTGTTATTGCCCCAAGAAGTCATGTTATCTTGATACATGGTAACGAAATACAAAAAGGCTCTGGCAACATCGCCTTTAAAACTATCGAGCGGTTCAAAAACGGTACCATTAATACCTGCTACTGCACTGCTGCCCAACTTACTTCCGTTAAGGCTGGTATACGAGGCGTTAGCAACTTTACCGTAAGGAAAATTGCTTCTACGACCGTTCACATAACCATCAGTCGGAAAAATATGTAGGTAGTCGGTGGTAGGGCCTGGCGTACTCGTATTGCCATTGAACCAACTTTGCGGAATGCTATGCTCTCTGTTATAACAATCGTTTTCACCACTGTAACTACCGCACTGATCTGTACCCGGACGGTAATTATATGGATCTGTACCGGTAGGGTTATCGCTGTAGATATCCCAAATTACATTGGTGCTGCCGCTACCTACTTCTCTTGGCTTGATATCGCTAAGGGTGTACTGCGTCCATAGAGCACTGTATGATTGTGGATTGAAACCGTTATTGATGATGTTTTTTAAACTGGTTTTGAGCTGGCTACACGATAAACCGCTTGTGCCATTGTAATAGTTGGCCGGAGGTTGGGCTACAGCAACCGTAACACACCATAAAACTGCACACGTTGCCGTAAAACGTTGGAACATATTGTGATGAATTTTCAGCAAAGGTAATGGCTGTGCGTGCTGCTTGTGTTGCTATTTAATGAACATTGTTAGCGAATACTTTTGATGTGCAACGTAATTTGTAAGAGTGCTCCATTACGCATCACAATCATTTTAACCCTGCTTTTGGGTACTTGTAAGATGGTTTTTAACGATTCAATATCGCCTGATAAGTTGTTATTAATACCTACGAGTATGTCGCCATCTTTTAAGCCGGCGGCTTCGGCTGGCGAACCTTTCATGATATCGCCAATGATAATTTGATGATCAATCAAATAAAGATTTAGTCCTGTGTAAGCATAATCGAACGGATCGTTAAAATGCTTGTTGGGTTTGATATGAATTTGTTGCTGTGGGTAGTTGATAACCAAGTTAAAGCGACGTAATATATCGTTACCGATAATACCACTGTTGTTGGGGTAGTTGAGCATATTGTAAGCATCGTCGAAAATATAGGCGGGTACTTTTTTGAATTTGTATGGCCCCAGCTTCATGCTTTTGATAACAGTAAGTTGCATTGCTTGCTTGCCACCAACGCCTTCTACTTGTGTGGTGTACATTTTTTGCTTTGGCGTTAATAAAGTGCTATCACTAGCCAAAGCACTGCTAATCATGGCACATAGGCCGGCCCCTGTATCGAAGAAAAACAAGCCTTCAGCCCTGCTAGCTTCTTGTGCTGTTACATGTACTGAGGGAATAGTAGAGAAAATGGGTTGTAGTTGATACCCTCCTTTAGGATATTTAAAACTCCCTGGACTGTAAATAGCTATTTCGTTGTTATCGTAATTAACAGTTACTAAATAACGCCGTAGCAGGCTGTATCCTACAATACCATGAATGGGTATACCATAAAGGCTGCTTAATAGATCATAGTCGTTGATATGACAGTCTAAATTTTTTACCGTAAGGTTAGGCAAGTGCATGGTTTGAGCAAAGGCAAATGAAACCGTACGTTCGCCGCCAATGCCTCTAATAACACGATCGGTTTTTTTAAGCGACAGTTGTAAGTAGTTGGCCGTGGCAGAATCAATAGAAATACCACCGCTGCCCGTATCTAAAATAAAGTTGAGTGAATCTTTATGATTGTTGAGTGCCGCCTTGATAATGATGATGCCACCTGTTAGGAGTTTGAAAGGAAACTTTGTGATTAACCTTGCATGCTGTTGCGATGTGGGTGTTTGTGCCTTTATCGCATGAAGGCAAGGCAACAATAGGCTGCATAACAGGTATGGGAACAATACAAATCGCACAAGGTGAATATACTGTGTATTACAACCAAAGAAGCGGTATGTTTAACTACTTACGTAAAGTAAAATCGGCAATGAGCGCCCTATGATCGCTGCCTGCATGATCCACCACTTGTACTGCCTGCCATTGAATGGCATTACTGCCGAATAAATAATCGATACGCATGTAAGGTATGCGGTTTTTATAGGTGGCACCCCAACCAAAACCACAGTTGGCCCAAGCATCGTTAAGGTTACTTGCTAGTTGTTGATACGTGTGCATGGCAGGTATGGCATTGGCATCGCAAGCTAAAATATAGGGCTGTGTTTCTCGGTTAAGTATGATTTTAATTTTCTTAACCTGCTGGTGATGCACACTATCAAAATATACAATTTTATCCATGCGGCTTCCATGGTTGGCAATGTAAGCTGTTGAAGCATCTACCCATGCTTTGCTACTGGTATCTTTATTAGCACCTAAATAATACGATTGTAGGTGCATATTATAAATTTTTAATTTTTGCTGTTTAACAACAACACTTACAGCACTCATATGCTCTGCATACGAACCATTGAGAATAGGATATTGAGCCGAATCTACAATCGGATATTTTGAGAATATTGCCGTTCCATAAAACCTAGTGCCAGTATAAATATCGTAAGCAAAATCGTTGGAGAAGAAATGATACTTAAAGCCTGCACGTTGCAACATATCGTTAATGTTACTGCGTTCGCCTTCCATTTTAAACTCTACAAAATCTTGTAAGCACACCACATCAATATTCCACTGCTTGATTGTTCTGAAAATGATGTTACGTTGGCTATTGGCAGAGTCGTGTTTAAATCTACTATCGCCAAAATGTTGCACATTAAAGGTAGCAATACGAATATGATTATTGTTGGGTGCAGCTGCCACTTGTGCCTTACCATTTAAAGGAAAGCTACTATCAATCATACGATAGCTGAACAATACTAATAACGAGCTTATAAAAATCGTATACCTTGCGGTAAATGTGGCCGCAATTGTTACAACAATCAATGCTATCAATGCTACCGGATACGTAAGTGATACGATACTAAGCCATGCTTTTCCATTTACCGTAAGGTACCATGCAATAACGCACAAGCTATACCACACTGCTATGAACCAATAACTCCAACGAAGCAGTGTTCGATATAAAGTAAATTGCTGTTGCATAGATTGTTAAAGCTGATTTTGCTCGCTTGCTTTCTTTAGAAAGTCTTTTTCTTCATCGGTTAAAAAGTGATATCCTTTTTGATTGATTTTATCGAGCAATGCATCTACGCGTTGTTGTGTAATATTGGGTGTTTTTTTGTAAGGGGTACCAGTTGCTTTGTAGTAATGCTGTTCTCTAGAAGGCTTGCTATGCTTTTTTTCAGGGTTAAATAAATCGTCGAGCCAATACCAAAAACGTACCATCCATTCGCCCCAATCGTTACCACGTTGTACCTGCTTAATAAAGATAAAACCAATAAGTGCACCGCTTAAATGTGCTAACGCATAGCCACCATTCGCACTAGCCACAAAAGCAAAGTCAATGGCTACATATATTAACGTAATAATCCACAACGGAATGCCACCATTAATCATTTGAAACAAGCGGTAATCGGGTGCTAACGTAGTAGTAGCTACTGCTACAGCCATTACAGCAGCACCTGCTCCCATAATGTATGGTGTACCCATAGCAAAACCGGCAAACATGTTAGTAGTAGCTACAAATACAATACCACCAATAACGCCACCATACAAGTAGATGGGAATGAGCTTTCGGTTGCCAGTTAAATCTTGCAGGATATAACCAAACATCCACAGCCAAAGCATGTTGGCAATAACTCCGAACACACTCACTTGGGTAAACATATACGTAAGCAAGGTATACGGCCTTGTAATAAAGGTGTCGGGATTATTGCTTAACACCCACCAATTCAAAATTTGTGTATCGAAAAATGCAACAGGCGTATCGGTGAGGTAATAAATAATTTTAATGAAGTTGAGTAATACAAATACTACCGCATTAATAATGATTAACCAGGTAAGTGCATTACTATCGGCACCAAAAAGCGGACGTTTATTCATAACAACATACGTTAATTAAAAGAAGTTTTTTCGGTTGTTTTTATTCCAGAAGTACACCAGCAAAAACCCAAACAAGGCACCGCCTAAGTGGGCAAAGTGTGCCACAGGGTCGCCGGCACTGTTTCTTATGCCTGCAAAAAATTCGAAACCAGCATATAAGAGTACCATCCACTTTGCTTTTACTGGAATAAAAAAGTATAGGTAGATGTAGGTATTAGGAAATAAATAAGCAAATGCAGCAAGGCAGCCAAACACTGCACCCGATGCACCGAGGGTTGCTTCGGCTAAAATTGTATTTCGTACCATAGCAGCATACCGGTAGCTACCATCGCCTTGTTGAAAGGTATCATATTTAGCCAAGTAATCAACCAGGTTAATGTTATTTGTATCGGCGTGTACCGGAATACTATTGAACGCTGCTAACATAGCTTCGTTACCAACATATAAAACAACCATATGACATAAAGCTGCTCCTAAACCACAAATCATATAAAAGGTCAAAAAACGTTTCGGACCCCATAAATTTTCTAGGATAGAACCAAACATCCATAAGGCTAGCATATTACTGAACAAGTGTTCAAAATTGCCATGCATAAACATGTGTGTAACAAATTGCCATGGCTTAAAAAACGGACTTTGCCATGTGTGCAATGCGAACCATTCGTTAATAATGGTTTCGCTAATGGTTACATTCTGTGCCAGAAAAATAATGCTGTTGATGATGAGTAAGTTCTTCACCACCAATGGTAATATTTCGAAGCGTGTTGGTCTGAATTGCTGCATGTAGTTCTTCTTAGAATGTCATCATCGTTAATGTTGTACTTCATTTACCGTAAGGTAAGTAAGGCAACGTTTTCAATGTGTAATGTATGCGGAAACATATCTACCGGTTGCATGGCTACTACTTGGTATTTTTCTGCTAGCAACTGTATATCTCTTGCTTGTGTTGCTGGGTTACAGCTAACGTATACTATTGTAGGTGCTTCCATTTGTAATAGTTTATGTATCAGCTTTTCGTGCATACCAGCCCTCGGCGGATCTGTTATTACAACATCGGGCTTGCCATGTAGTTCAAAAAAAGCATCGTTACAAACATCAATTACATCGCCGGCATAAAAATGTGTATGCTCCAATTGGTTGCGTTGTGCATTCACTTTAGCATCTTCAATGGCTTGTTCTACTACTTCTACGCCAATTACTTTGGCTGCTTTACTGCTACAAAAAATACCTATACTGCCGGTTCCGCAATACAAATCGTACAGGGTTTCTTTTCCTGTTAATCCGGCCATATCTCTTGTAATACGATACAATACTTCGGCCTGCTTACTGTTGGTTTGAAAGAAGCTTTTAGGCGAAATCGTGAATCGATAATTTTCTAGCGTTTCTTCAATGTAACCATTCCCTGAAAAAACAACCGGCGTTAAGTCGAAAATACTATCGTTTCGTTTGGTATTAACGGTGTAAAGCAAAGTAGTAATTTGTGGAAATGCCGTTTGTACTGCTTGCAATAGTGGCATTATAAGCTTTGGCTGATCGTACCCAACAATAACATTCACCATTAGCTGCCCCGTGGTGGCGGTTCGCACCATTACGTTGCGTATAAAGCCTTGATGCTCCTTAATGTCGTAAAATGCAATACCTGCTTCTATACAAAAATTAGCAATAAACTTACGTATATCGTTGGTAGGTGCTGCCTGCAAGTGGCAAGTATCTATTTCTACCACTTTATCGAACATGCCTTTGGCATGAAAGCCCGCCGCCGGCTGTTGTTGCTGTGCTGCTGCCGCTTCGGCATCTTGCTTATGGTGTATGTACGCTTCTTTCGGAATAAACTTTCGGGTGGCATACGTGTATTCCATTTTGTTACGATACTCCGTTGTGGCTTCACAACCCACAATCGGGTGCATTTCAAAGCTTGCCGGTGGCAACTTGGCAATACGCGTCATAGCATCTACCACTTGCCTGTGCTTGTATTGTAACTGCTGTTCGTAGGGCAACATTTGCCACTGGCAACCACCACAAACACCAAAATGACTGCAAAAAGGCGTTGCTCGCTGCTCGCTGTATTTTTTATAGGTTAGAGGGTAGCCTTCGGCCCAATCTTTCTTGTTTTTTGTAAGCTTTACATCTACAATATCGCCGGGTACTGCTTGCTCAATAAAAATAACCTTACCATCTACACGGCCCAAGCTTTTGCCTTCTGCCGCATAATCTTCTACCAAAACATCGGTAATAACAATAGGTGGAGTTCTTCTTTTCACTGCGCAAAAATACATGTTGGGGTTGGTGTACTTGGTATCAATTATACCTTACGGTAAATGAACTTAAAATTTACATTTTCGTTACCATTTAAAGCAAGTCAATCTTGCACTTTTGCATTTTAATATTTGAGGCATATGAACCAGCGTATCGAAGCATTACAAGCGGCCATTGCTCCACAGCGAGCCGCCATTGTAGCACACCCCATGTATCAAAAAATACAAACCTTACAACACCTTCAGGCATTTAGCGAAATGCATGTTTTTGCTGTATGGGATTTTATGAGTTTGTTAAAAAGCTTACAACAAAAGCTCACTTGTATAACACAACCTTGGATGCCCGTTGGCAGTGCCGAAACACGTTTTTTAATCAACGAAATTGTTACCGGCGAAGAAAGCGATGTTGATATGCAAGGCAACCGCACCAGTCATTTCGAGCTATACGTTAAAGCCATGCACGAAGCTGGCGCAGATTTGCACCCTATCGGTCAGTTTATTGAATACCTGAAGAATGGCGTGAGTGTTACTACCGCCATGCAAAAACTGCAACTCCCCGAAGCCGTACAACAATTTGTAAGCTACACGTTTCATACCATTCACAACTTACCGGTACATGCTCAAGCCGCCGTATTCACTTTTGGCCGTGAAGATTTAATCCCCGACATGTTCCGCCATTTGGTAGCCGATTTGCAGCAGCGCTTCCCAGGCAGGTTAGATACTTTTCGTTATTATCTAGAGCGCCATATTGAGGTAGATGGCGACCATCATAGTCACCTTGGCTATCAAATGGTAGCCGAACTTTGCGGTGATGATGCTATTAAGTGGACAGAAGCTACGGCTGCTGCTAAACAATCGTTAGTACGCCGCCACCAACTTTGGGATGGTGTGCTAGCACGTATTCAACAAACGAATTTGGTATAGTAATACCTACCTTACGGTAAATGAAAACGCTGTAGTTGTAGCTACAGCGTTTTTAGTATCGGGCTTGGTCATCATTTACCCGCAAGGGCAAATACTTCTTTTAAAGCGAACCTTGCTACACCCGTATGTTTTACTAATGCTGCATTGATCATAGCTTTTGCTACCGTTACATCGGCAATGGGCCTGTAAGCTGTGGCTATACCAAAGGCATTTAAAAAATGTAGGATAGCAATGCTCCAACGTTCGCCCAAACGCTTATCGGCTCTTGGGCCTGTTAAGCTACCGGGCTGAATAATATCTATTTGTGTAAATGGTAATTGGCTACATTTTGCCTCTAATTCACCTTTAATGCGTAGGTAAAACATGCGACTTTGTGCATTGGCGCCTGCACTGGTAAGCAACGAT
Organism: Chitinophagaceae bacterium; assembly: GCA_003456175.1. Lineage (GTDB taxonomy): Bacteria > Bacteroidota > Bacteroidia > Chitinophagales > Chitinophagaceae > UBA10646. The sequence continues at coordinate 35,505 of DMPB01000165.1, forward strand.
AATGTTGTAACACCATTACTTGCTGCAGCTTTTGCTACTTCGTATGGATAGGTAACATCTATCAGGTATTGTGCCTTTTGGCTGCCAGCTTGTTTAATGGTAGTTCCCATGGTTATGAAAAGTACATCGCCTGTGAGTAAATGTTGCCACTCATTTAATGCATCAAAATGTATCAGGTGTTCTTGTAGCTTGGGGTGTTGTAGCTGCAAGCTTCGGCGACTAAAGGTTTTAACGACATCAAATGTATCGTGGGCTAATAGTTGTTGCACCAATGCTTTTCCAACCAAACCGGTACTACCAATTACAATGGCGGTGTACATGCAGTTTTGTTTTATGTATGATTACGGCAATTCATTTACCGTAAGGCAATACTAAATCAGATTATGTATTTTGGCACTAATAATATGAAAAAAGCTGCTCAAATGTTACCTACGCGGTATTTGCAAATGATTTTCCCGATTTTTAACACCAATAGAACAAGAGAGATTTTTGGTGTAAACCCTACCGTAATTCCTACGCGGGAAGAGGCAAACGAGGTACACATTTATGTGCACGAATACAACGAGCAAGAAATACAGCACTATCAACTTGCAACGGTAGCCGATTGTAAAGCACTGCTTACGCAAACGAATAAAATTTTTTGGATCAATATTGATGGCTTACGTAAGGCCGATGTTGATGCTGTATCGAAACTGTTTAACATCCACTTTTTAATTACGGAAGATATCTTAAGTGTTGCCCAACGCCCTAAAATGGATGAGGTGGATGATCATTTGTTTTGCTTGCTGAATATGCTGTACTTCAACGATAAAATTAGTGCTGTAGAAGTAGAGCAGGTGAGTATGGTTATTGGTAACAACTACGTTATTAGTTTTCAAGAAGATGCTAGCAGAGATGTGTTTAACCAACTACGCGATAAACTAAAATTGCCACGTACCAAACTCCGACAAAGCGGTACCGATTACTTGTGTTATACCATGCTCGACTTGATTGTAGATAACTATTTTCTGGTGATGGAGAAGTTGAGTGACCGCCTCGAGGCTTTAGAGGAAGAAATTATCAAATACGGTAATACTCGCAGTTTGGCACGTATTAATAGCTTACGCAAAGAGTTGATTGTATTAAAGCGGAATATATTACCCGTGAGAGATTTAGTAAATGGCTTTTTGCGTAGCGAAAGCGTGTTAATACATGAACGTACCCACAAATACTACAAAGACGTATACGACCATATTGTTCAGGCGGCAGATTTAGTAGAAAACTATCGTGATATGATGCTCAACATGCAAGATTTATACATGAGTAAGGTGAATATGCGTATGAATGAAGTAATGAAAGTAATGGCTATTGTAACTTGTTTGTTAGCACCTGCTACTGTAATTGGTGGTATTTTTGGGATGAACTTTGATAGAATACCTTATATACACGATAAAAATGGCTTTTTCATAGCCGTTGGACTGATGCTACTGATTCCTGTTTGGATGGTTTGGATTTTTAAAAAACGAGGATGGTTTTAGTACACCCTATTTAAGGGGCATGATAATAAATTCAGTTTTTTGTATTATTTTGCTATAGAGCAACCAAAACCTACCCTGCCATGAAATCGCTTATCAGCTTTTTGTACAATCTATTTATTTTAATAGCTATTGCTTACCATGTTTGGACCTGCTATATCGCCTATCAAATCAAAGGCATGGTAGTAGCATTATTAACAGGCATATTACCCGTAGTAGGTGAAATTTATTGGATTTCAAACCTTTGGGGCCGCGAAAACTACCAAACCTTTATTTATGCAGG
>DMPB01000165.1:37549-61879 GCA_003456175.1 Chitinophagaceae bacterium
GTGGGTGCTTTAGCAATTATTTTTACGGCTATCAGCAGAGATTAGTGATTGGTGCTAACATCAAACACATCGCGTAGGGCATTGCCCAACAAATTAAACGCAAGCACTAATAACATAATTGCGATACCTGGTGCCAGCGCCAGCAAAGGCTTATTGGTGATAATGAAGTTGTAGTTTTCTTTCATCATTAACCCCCAGCTTGGTTGTGGTGGTTGCACGCCAATACCTAAAAAACTAAGTCCAGCCTCAATAACAATGGCACTTGCAAAATTACTAGCAGCAAGTACCAATATGGGGCCTGCAATATTGGGTAATATGTGCTTGAGAATAATGATATAATGGGGCAAGCCCAATATTTTTGCCGCCTCTATATAAGTAAGATTTTTAACGGCCAACACCTGCCCGCGTACCAACCTTGCTACGCCCACCCACATGGTTAAACCCACAGCTACAAACACCTGCCAAAAACCTTTACCTAATAATAAAGTAAGTGCAAATACCAATAGTAGCGTAGGTATGCTCCACATTACATTCACCAACCATTGTACTACGGTATCGATGTTGCCACCAAAATAGCCGGCAATACTTCCCAAACAAACCCCTAATAAAAGCGATATTACTACTGCAATACAGCCCACACTAATACTAACCCGTGTGCCGATAATAAGGCGACTTAGTACATCTCTACCAAACTTATCGCTGCCTAAACGAAACAGCAACTGCTGTGGCAATGGCTTGTATAACTGAACAAGGGGAACAGTAAGTGTATCGGTAACGCCGTCATCAACATAGCGTTGTACAATTATGTTTGTTGGGGTAGTTCGAATTATTTTTTCAATTGGTTGCAGCGTGTAAGGGTATTGGTAACCTTGCCACCAATTACCATTTACCGTAAGGTTACTCCCCTTTTTTATTAAAAGTACTTGTATTGAAAAGCCAGCTGGTTTATTCGCCAACTCTGGCACAATAGTATTTGCATGGGTACTGTTATCTGGCGCTATTGTGTATGCTCCCACGGCAGTAATTAAAGTAACTACAATAATCAGTAATGCTACTAGCGAACGAGGTTGCCTTAATAAAGCCTTTAAAGTTGCCATGAATTTGAGATGCCTGAAGGTAAAAAATTAAGATTCGGTAAAAAAGCAATAAGTAGCGGAAAAACCAATAAACGATTTGTAATTTTAAGAGTCTTTCATATACCCAAGAATCAACAACCAACTAAAGCAACCTAACATGAAACAGTTCTTTTTCATTGCATGCTCGCTTGTAGGCTTTATGCTGCTTTGCTTAATCTCATTTTGGCCCGAAAGAAAGCATATAAGCAAAGTGCATTAATGCACTCTTCTTTGCTTCCATTGGTACGAGCCAAACTTGCCCAACCAACCTGCAACCACAATATACACGATATGTAGTGGTTGCATCTTTGGAAAAACAGATAGTAGCTTTTCCTTACGGTAAAAATGGGCTACAGGCCGCATAAATTGTAACTCTATCCATGTTTTTAGTACCAAGGCCAACAAAGCTGTTACACCAATAGCAACATTTACCAACAACCAAACAGGCAACAACAGTAATACCAAGTTAAAACAATACACCAGCACAAGTACCCAAAAAATACGCTTGTCAGAAAAGTGGCTTGCCTTGCTTGCCCAACGTATCCGCTGATTGTAAAAATCGCCCCAAGTAGGCATAGGCTGTGTATGCACAACGGCTTCACTACTATACAAATAATGTACTTGTTGCGGGTATTGTTGTTGCATTTTATACATCAGCAACATATCATCGCCGCTAGCAATATTATCAATCCCTGCAAAGCCGCCAACTTTATAAAAAGCCGCCTTGCTGTACATTAAATTAGCGCCATTACACATACTATGCACACCTGCACTTACCGCAGCAGCTGTGATGCCTTGCAAACTCAAAAAATCCAAACATTGAAAAGCACTAACAACAGAACCCGTATGTTCGTACGCTACAGGAGCAGCTACAAATACTGCATTATGTTGTTGCAACCAAGCATCAAAATGCTGTAACCATTGAGGCGGTACGGTACAATCGGCATCAGTAGTAACAATGTAATCGTTGGTCGATTGCTCTATAGCTACTGCAATAGCCTTTTTCTTATAAGCATTCAACACCTCACCTTGCAGGGCATCGGCCAGTTGAATAAGGCGTAGCTGCGAATATTGCTTTTGCAATGCACGCACTACATCGGCAGTAGTATCGGTACTGTGATCATCTACTACAATTACCTCAAAAAAATGGCTAGGATATTGCTGTTCCAATACCGATCTTAAACACTTGCCAATATTTTCAGCCTCGTTTCTAGCAGGAATAATTATCGAAAAAGTATGCTTGGGAGTAGTATTTTCCCTTACGGTAAATGTTAGTAAGCGAAGCAACCAATACCGATATAGCATTATCAGCACACTGTATGCCAGCGTTAACAATACGATGCAGCCGATAATAAGGTTGATGAGCATTAGAACAAAGAAAAGCCGATTAGCGATTGGTTGCTACACTTTCATGCAAGGTTGCAATAAATGGAAGCCAATGTTCCATCCATTTGGCTTGTAGTAACTGATGGCCTCCAGGTAGTACAGTTACGGTAGCATTATTGCCCATCAAACGTTTAAAAGCTTCACCTCGCTTGTATTTGATAATTTTATCGTACTTACCAAACACCATGCGAACAGGTATTGCATATTGTTGCAGCAGTAGTGCTAACGCTTTTCTGTTCGGGTAAAAAGCTCGCATCACCGTCCACCGTTGGTATAACAAAGCCCTAGCATTGGGTTCGTGTAAGTAATGCATCGCAAATTTCACCACACTACTGTTAATCAGTTTAAGTTGTTGAGTAAGTTGTAACAGCTTAAAAATCCAAGCAGGATTTTCCATAGTGCGTTTAAAAAACCGATTTCCCCATGTTGTTTGTGTGCTGATGTAATACCAAAAATTCGTTTGCAAGCCATCGGAAGCAAGCAAAAAAAGCGAGTTCATAAGTTGCGGATAGTGTTCCGCAAAGCTTAAAGCAACGCGGCCTCCCATACTATAACCCATCACATGAAATTGCTTTCCAGCAAAAGTGGGTATCTGTTGTATGCAATTATATAAATCGGAAGGTGTAAATGCTTCAGTTTCGGGCCAAGTACTGCCATGATGTGCAGGAAAATTGATAGCTAGTAGCGTGTAATTTACCGTAAGGTGTGCTGCCAATGCTTCAAAATAGTGGGCTCCTTCTCCATATCCATGCAAGCACAACAATAATTGCGGTCCACCTTGCCACAACTTATATGTGATGGTAGCACCCTGTTGCAGGTGAATTGATGGTTGTGCTGTATGACTCATTTAACGAAAAAAAAGTAAAATTTAATTTTTTAGTGTTGGAGAATTGCTCAAATGTACCCAATTTTGAAATAGTTGCATAACTAACTATATGCCAAACAACCAATTTAAAAGAGGAGAGCTTTACAGCGTTATTAACAGCGTTGCTGCTACGGCTGTAGCAAGGCGCCTTCAGAAGAATTTTAGAAACGCCGGGTTAGATATTACCGTAGAACAGTGGAGTGTATTATATCATTTATGGAAAGAAGATTGTTTGAGCCAGCAAGAATTATGTAACAGAACGTTTAGAGATAAACCTAGTATCACAAGGCTCATTGATAACCTCGAAAGATTATCGTTAGTACAGCGTGTTGCTAAAAAAGAAGATCGTCGCATTAACCTAGTATGCCTCACCGATGCCGGCAAGCAACTACAAGAAATGACAATACAACTTGCTAACGAAACCATGAATGAAGCTTTAATTGGCGTAAGCAAAGAAGAAATTGAAGTTGTAAAAAGTGTATTTCAACGCGTGTACGACAATCTTATATAAACATCACAATTTACCACCATTAAAATGGCTTCCATATGAGTACTGTAACGAACGAAACAAAGGCCCTTAAGGGCGGCGAATGGCTCATCAAAGAGAGCAACGCTTTTGAAACCTTCATCCCCGAAGATTTTGATGAAGAGCAACGCATGATTAAAGATATGTGCTTGCAGTTCTTACAAGCCGAAGTATGGCCTATCATAGACCGTATTGATAAGCTAGAACCCGGACTCATGCCTTCGTTATTAGAAAAAGCGGGCGAACAAGGCTTACTAAGCACCAGCTTTCCTGAAGCGTATGGTGGCCTTGGTAAAGATTTTATTACCAGCACTTTGGTGAACGAAGGTTTGGGGGCAGGTCATAGTTTTAGTGTAGCAGTGGCTGCACATACAGGTATTGGTACTTTACCCATTCTATATTTTGGTACAGAAGCACAAAAGCAGAAATACATACCTAAACTTGCTAGCGGCGAGTGGAAGGGTGCCTACGGTTTAACAGAACCTAACAGCGGCAGCGATGCATTAAGTGCTAAAACTACGGCTAAACTAAGCGACGATGGTAAGTACTACATCTTAAACGGACAAAAATGTTGGATCACCAACGGAGGCTTTGCCGATGTATACACCGTGTTTGCAAAAATAGATGGCGATAAATTCACTGGTTTCATTGTTGAACGTGGTATGGAAGGCTTTACCCAAGGTGCTGAAGAGCACAAAATGGGTATTAAGGGCTCGTCAACCGTACAACTTTACTTTCAAGACTGTAAAGTGCCCGTAGAGAATGTACTTGGCGATATTGGAAAGGGCCACGTAATTGCTTTCAATATCTTAAACATCGGTCGTTTAAAGCTTGATGCTGCTGCTTTAGGCGGTGCAAAACATGCTACTAACGTTTCTATTGAATATGCCAACACACGTGAGCAATTCAAACAACCCATCAGCAATTTCGGAGCCATCAAGCATAAAATGGCAGAAATGGCCATTCGTCTTTGGGTGTGCGAAAGTGGTTTGTACCGTTCTGCAAAGTGGATCAGCGATAAAGAACACGAACTACTAGAAAGTGGTAAGCCCTTCAACGAAAGCTTACTCGGTGCAGCAGAAGAATATGCCATTGAGTGCGCCATGCTTAAAGTATACGGCAGCGAAGTACTCGATTATGTGGTAGACGAAGGCGTACAAATACATGGTGGTAATGGCTTTAGCGATGAATACATGATTAGCAAAGCCTACCGCGATAGCCGCATCAATCGTATCTACGAAGGCACCAACGAAATTAACCGACTACTTACCGTTGATATGGTGTTGAAGCGTGCTATGAAAGGCAAGCTCGATTTAATGACACCTGCCATGGCGGTACAAAAAGAGTTAATGAGTATTCCTGATTTTGGTAGTGGCGAAGAAGAAGCTTACGCAAAAGAAAAGAAATACATCACCAACTTCAAGAAAGCTATCTTAATGGTAGCAGGCGCAGCCGTTCAGAAATTAATGATGCAGCTCGAAAAAGAGCAAGAGGTATTATTAAACATAGCTAATATGGCTATTGAAACCTATCATGCAGAAAGTGCCTTGTTAAGAGCTATTAAACTTACAGAGCAAAAAGGTGAAGCAGCAACAACAGCCGAGTGGGATATTGTTCGCACTTATATTACCGATGCCGCCGATCGTATCAACAAAGCAGGTAAAGATGCACTTAACGCATTTGCCGATGGCGATGAACTTCGCATGATGCATATTGGCTTAAAGCGTTTTACGAAAGTAGAACCTTTCAACACCATCGCTGCACGCCGCCGTATTGCCAATAAGTTAATTGCCGATAATGGTTACCGCTTCTAAGTAATTTTAGGTAGGTGCATTTATAACAATAAAGTTTTTGATTACCAATACAATCCTCTCTATCAGTTAACCTTGTAGGGAGGATTTTTTTGTTGGGGCGTTACGGCGCTTGAGCCGCCGTGCTTTCCGTTACAATACACAGCTTGCCAGCAAGCTATGTATTTACACTTCAATCACTAACGCAATAGCATTGCAATATGTACCCACTACACTATATTTGATTGTAAAGCACCTATATCTTATCACCTGCATGTTGCAACAAAGCCAACCATACCGCCTCATCTTATCGATGTTTCTTGGGCTGAGTACATTTATTGGCATAATAAGTTGCACCAACACATCTAACACCAATAAAATATCAGCATCAGAACTTACTTTCAATACAAATCATCGCATTATAGATAGCTTTATCAGCACCTATCAAACCGATAAGGCCATTATATTTCTGCAGCAACTGAACAACGAACCTCAAAACAATTACCTCCGATATTATTACTGGATGAACTATTACAGAGGTGCCGAGCATTTTGATTCACTACGCATTTATGTAGATAGTGCTATTAACACCATTAGCAAGTTAAGCAACTATCAAAACTATAAAGCCTTATTAAGCGATGCCTATGCCAAACGTGGCGAAGCAGAGCTTGGCTCGCTTCAATACGAGCAAGCCACCAACAGTTTTTTTAGTGCCAAACAAATTGCTTACGAACGTAACGATACTTGTGCAGCAAGCCGCTACACCTACAGGTTGGGTATGGCCTGCTACAGGCAAGGTAATTACACCCTTGCAGCACGAAATTTTCGGCAAGCTTTTAGTGAATCAGAACATTGCGATGCCAACAATTACACACAGTATTATAAACGCCAAGAACTACTCAACAATATAGCATTAAGTTATAGCAAACAGAACTTACACGATAGTGCACTACTGTACTATCAAAAAGCACTCGATTATTTAAAAGGAGGCGAGCAAAGGTTTCCGCAGTTGGCTAAAAAACTAGAAGTAGCAAGAGCTGTTATTTATGGTAATATCGCAACGAGCCTATTGGTATTAGGCGATACTGCTACAGCAGAACAACATTTACTGCAAAGTTATCAAACCAATAATGCACCATTAGGCGAACAAGCCGATGCACAGTATTCTGCTTTAAAGCTCATTAATATATACTTAGCGCAGCAACGCTGGAGTGAAAGTAAAGTATTACTAGAAAGGGTGGGGGCGTACATGGATACTACCAAAAATGTACCCGAACGCATCAAAATATTTTGGAATAGAGGCATGGCTATGCTATACCAAAAGGGTTTCAAAAGTTATGCTTTAGCTAATACTTACTATACCACTTACGACAGCATCAAACTTAAGTTCGATAGCGCCCAGACCAACCTCACTCAAAACGATATTACACTACAATTAAAGCAGTTAGAAAAACAGTACGAGCTTCGTAATTTGTTGAAAGAACAAGAACAGCAGCAACGTATTAACACTATTGCCTGGAGTTTGGTAATTATTACCATTATTACTTTAAGCATTATTCTGTGGTTGCTTCAAAAAAGCAGGCGGCATGTTCAAGCATTAAAAGACTCGAACACTACGATTGAACAGCAAAAAGCAGCTTTAAACAGTGCTTTGCAAAAAGCAGAAACCGAAGCATCCGATAAAGATAAAATTGTACGTGTGGTAGCGCACGACTTACGCAATCCATTAGCTGCTATGTCGTCGTTATCTAACTTGATTATCGATAACCCACACAGTTTTAACGACAGTCTTGAGCCTATTCGTATGATTAAAGCTAGCTGCGATAGCAGTTTAGATTTAATTAACGACTTGCTTGAATCGGCCGATTTTCAACAACAAAAGGCGCTTACAAAAACTCCTATTGGCTTGCAAGAGTTACTGAAGCATGCTGTTGAAATGATGCGTTTTAAAGCCGATGAAAAACATCAATCGCTTGTACTACAGCTACCTGAAACACCGGCAACAGTACTTGTTAGTAAAGAAAAGATTTGGCGTGTTTTAGCCAATTTAATTGCGAATGCTATCAAATTTAGTCAGCATAAAAGCATGATTGAAATTGGAGCTACTGTGAACGATAGCGGTACTTTAATTTATGTGAAAGACGATGGTGTAGGTATTCCTGCACGTTTGCAGCCATATGTGTTTGATGCCTTTACCACAGCCAAACGCAAGGGCACACAAGGCGAACCTACCTTTGGTTTGGGCCTATCTATTTGCAAGCAAATTATGGATGCCCATGGCGGCAGTATTTATTTTGAAAGTGAAGAGTTAGGAGGCACTTGCTTTTATATTCATTTACCGCAAGGTGCATGATGCTGGTTATCATGTAACTCATTCAATAAAGAAGGGGCTGCGATGCAGCCCCTTCTTTATTGAAACAATATCAAAAACCTTACGGTAAATCTTACTCGGCCTCGGCAACAACTTCTTTAACCTCCGGTATCATACGCTTCATCATACCTTCAATACCGGCTTTTAAAGTAATCATACTGCTAGGGCAACCGCTACAACTGCCTTGCAACATCAAATTAACTACGCCATCGCGATAGCTTTTAAATTGTATAGCTCCACCATCCATTTCAACGGCGGGCTTCACATAATTTTCAAGTAATTCTTTCACACGCTTTACTACATCATCATCGTCGGCAGCTACTGTATTGGTAGCTTCTTGCTTCATTTTAGCTACCTCTTCTTCGTTCACTACAATACCACCATTTTCTAGGTATTCTTTCAAAAAATCTTTGATGGTAGGTATTACATCTTGCCAATCTTCGGTATCGGGTGTTTTGGTAAGTGTAATAAAATTGCTAGCAATGAATACACTTTTAATGAACGGAAAACTAAATAGTTCTTTCGCTAATGGCGAAGGGCCAGCTAAGCTTTCGTCTTGAAAATCAATGCTTTTGCCCGGATACAAGAGTTTGTTAGCTACAAACTTCATTGTTTCTGGGTTGGGCGTCATTTCTGTATAAATACTTACGAGGGTGTTACCTGTTTTAATCATAACCTTCTTTTTCGAGAGTACAAATGTACAATTTCTGCTTGGTCGGGTTTGTTAAGGTGTGCTTTCGAATGCTATATTTTCTATTATCGAAATGGTTGTTACCAAATTCAACCATTTACCGTAAGGTTAATAATCGGTTCGAATATCTTTTCTGAAAGGCACTTGTAATTGGGTACCAATAGCCTTATCATCTACACCTTGCAATACATCGAGGCCATATTGTATTTCGTAAGGCGGCGTAAAATGGTAGGTACCCAATAAACGATCCCAAATGGCGAAAATGTTGCCGTAATTGGTATCGGTTTCGGGCCTTACATAGTGGTGATGTACTTTGTGCATGTTCGGACTAACAATCACGTAGCTAATGGCTACATCGAGCCACATAGGTAGTTTGATGTTCGCATGATTAAACTGTGATAACACTACGCTTAAGCTTTGGTATAAAAATACCAACCAAATAGGTGCCCCCATTATCAATACGGCTAGTGTGGTAAATACAGCTCTGAATACACTTTCGCCCGGATGATGCCGATTGGCAGTGGTAGTATCTACCTGCGTATCGGCATGATGTACCATATGAAAACGCCACATCCATTTGACTTTATGTTGAATAAAGTGTACCAAATAAGCACCAATAAAATCGAGCCCTAACAAACCCACTATAGCAGCCAACCATAAAGGCATAGCCCACCACTGCAACACACCAAAACCGTACTTTATGGCGGCATCGCTAGCCAATACAATGGTAAAAGCCAAACTAAAATTCACCACAATGGTGGTAACTGTGAAAAAGAAATTAGGTAAGCTATGCCTGATTTTATTGTAGTTAAACTGCATTAATGGCACTGCATACTCTAATAACCAAAAAAAGGCAATACCACCTGCTAAAATCATGGCTCTGTGAGCACTTGGTATCTGACCAAAATATTGAACTATGGCTTCCATAAGCACACTATTGAATTTGAAATGTATTACCTTTTTTTTTGGATTGGTGATAGGTGAAGCTACCTTTCGGTAAATGAAATAAAAAAAGCGAGTACATACTGTACTCGCCATATCAATAACAAAGGTTTGTATTAGTTATTCAACATTAATGGCATTACCAACATCAGCAAATCTTCATCGGCTTCTTGCTCTGTTGGTTTAATTAAACCAGCTTTTGTTGGTGTACTCAATTCAACATTTACTTCTTCTGTATCGGCTGCATTCAACATTTCAATTAAGAATTTAGCATTGAACGCAATTTGAATGTCTTCACCATTATAAGTACAAGTCATACGTTCGTTCCCTTCAAAGCTAAAATCAACATCTTGAGCCTGTAATTGCAACTCACTACCACTAATACTTAGCGCCACTTGATTGGTACTTTTATTGCTAAATACACTTACACGGCGAAGGGCACTTTGAAAATCGGCCTTGTTTACCAACATTTTGTAAGGGTTTTCAGCAGGTATTACCACTTTATAATCTGGAAAACGAGCATCAATTAAGCGACAACTCATTTGCGTACTTCCATGGCTTACAAACAGGTGGTTACTGTTGTAGCTTAGTGTGATGGTATCGTCGTTATCTGGTATTGCATTGCGCAATAAATTCAAAGGTTTCTTAGGTACAATAAAGCTGTCGGTTCCGGCAGGGGTAGCATCGGTGCGGCGATAACGTACTAAACGGTGAGCATCGGTGGCAACAAATTGAACAGCATCTTTGGTAAGTTCAAAATACACACCCGTCATAGCCGGACGAAGATCATCGTTACTTACAGCAAATAATGTTTTATTGATAGCTGTTACCAATGCACCACTTTTCATGGTAAAGCTGTTGGTATCATCGGCTACAGGCTCTTTCGGGAAGTTATCTGGGTTTTCGCCCATTACCTTGTACTTACCGCTATTGCTGGTAATTTCTACGCCATACTTGCTATCAATAGAAATCGTAAGGGGTTGGTCGGGCAGGTTTTTCAAACTATCCATCAAAATTTTAGCCGGAATACATACGCGGCCGGGCTCTTTGCTTTGCACTTCCATTTGCACACGCATTACCGTTTCTAAATCGGTACTTACGATGCTTAATTTGTTACCCTCAATTTCAAACAAAAAATCTTCTAAAATGGGTAGTACAGTGTTGCTATTAATAACACCACTGATTTGCTGCAACTGTTTTAATAACGACGATGACGATACAACAAACTTCATATGCTTTAGTCTAAAATTTTCAAATACAAATTACTTAACAACATGCCAAGCGGCAACAAACCTAACAAAAAAACCAATGAGTAGTTACCACAACTGCAACTATCGTTACCCACAAAATTGAATGTGCTAATTAAAGTACCACAAGCTTATGTTATGCCGCTGTATGGTGTGCTAATAACTGACGGAACCGCTCTTTATGTACCGGCTTAATAATATAATCGCTTACAATGGTGTACTGCTTACTCTTATTAATATCTACCTCATCAATACTAGAACTTACCATATAAATGGGCACTTTGCGTGGCAAGCGATTGTACATTTCCCGAAAGGCATCTAAAAACTGCCAACCATTCATAATAGGCATGTTGATGTCTAAGAAAATTATATCAGGCAGTGCTACCAAACCATCAATTGCTTTTTGTAGAAAATGTAAAGCCTCCTTACCGTTGGGGAACGATTGTAAACTGCTCACCAAACCGGTAGCTTCCAAAGTTTTTTTGGCAGCAAACTGGTATATACGGTCGTCATCAACCAATACAACATTCATAGCGGCAGGCATCATACGTAGTAAAGTTAGCCATATTAGCAGTATTTTTCGGCTTTTTTTAGAACACTTGTTAGTTTTAACAGATAATCGTTGATAGCGGTGCTACCTCAAAAACGACTCACACCACAACAGGCCCTACCTAAATTGGCACATTACTGTGCTTATCAAGAGCGGAGCCATGCCGAAGTGAAGCAAAAACTTGCCAGCCTCGGCGTATTTGGTACCGATGCCGAGCACATCATAAGTCATCTAATTACCGAAAACTATTTGAACGAAGAACGTTACGCCCAACAATTCGCTCAGGGCAAGCATCGCATGAAAGGCTGGGGTAAGCTAAAAATAAAACATGCACTCCAACAACAACAAGTAAGCAGCTTTAACATCATACTAGCGCTAAAAAGTATTGATACCGCAGCTTACGAAGCCAAAGCATTACAGTTGGCAATACAAAAAAGCCAACATTTACCGCAAGGTAACCAGTACACACAACAAGCCAAGTTAATCGCCTACTTACAACAAAAAGGTTACGAAAGTCAAGTAATTCAAAACGCCTTACGGCAAATGAAAAACGCCGAAGAATAAAACCATAACAACAATCGAATAGCTTGTATTTTCGTTCCGATTATAACCTCAACCGTATGCAGTTTCGCAATTTTAAGATGGTAGGATACGTGGTATTTGGCCGCGGTAGCTTTAACCAACTCGATGGTATTTTGGCACCTCAACGCAAGGCAGGAGCGCCAATGGTTTTTTTGCTCGATCATTATTTTAAAGGTAGCGCTCTTGAACAACGCATTCCCCTGCGTGGTAACGATGTGCTTTTATACGCCGATGTTACCTACGAACCAAAAACATCGCAAGTAGATGCCATTGCGAACGATTTAAAACAACAATACGATACCATAAGCGGTATCGTTGGCATTGGCGGCGGTAGTACGATGGATTTGGCCAAGGCCGTTAGCTTAATGATGAACAACCCGGGCAGCAGCGCCGATTATCAGGGTTGGGATTTGGTACAACAACCTGGCGTATACAAAGTAGGTATCCCAACGTTAAGCGGTACAGGTGCTGAAGTTAGTCGTACTTGCGTACTTACAGGCCCTACCCGAAAACTAGGTATGAATAGTGACTTTACACCTTTCGATCAAATTGTGTTAGACCCCGAGTTGGCCGCCAACGCACCCGCTAATCAACGTTTTTACACAGGTATGGATTGCTATATCCATTGCATTGAAAGTTTAGAAGGCACTTTTTTAAACGAATTCAGCAAAAGCTACGGCGAAAAAGCACTACAGCTTTGCCAAGAAGTATTTTTAAGTAATGAACCTTGGGGCGAAAAACACGATGATAAACTCATGATGGCAAGCTATGCTGGTGGTATGAGTATTGCCTATAGCCAAGTGGGCGTAGCACATGCCGTAAGTTATGGCCTTAGCTACTTACTAGGTACCAAACACGGTATTGGCAATTGCATTGTTATGAATCATTTAGAAGAATATTACCCTGCTGGTGTTGCCGAGTTCAAACAAATGGTTGCACACAACAATATTGATATTCCAACAGGTATTTGTGCCGGCTTAACCGATGAACAATTTGATACTATGATCAACGTAAGCCTTGGTATGAAGCCACTTTGGGAAAATGCCCTTGGTAAAGATTGGGAACAAATAATGACGCGTGAAAAACTCAGAGCATTGTTCGAAAAACTCTAGTTGTATTTTTTACTGGTTGCCATAAAGCACAATGCCTCACCAAATGGTGGGGCATTGTCATAGGCTAGCACTAAACTTGCAAAAAGAGAAAGATGAATCTATTTTAATAGTGCTTATAAAAAAGCAGAATGTAGAGGGACATTCCGCTTTATTGTGTCTTGTGTCAGCATTGAAATAACTCTAATAAAACTGCATCTAGGCAGTAATTACTTGAGAACACTGCAAAAATGTACCATGCAGCTATCACTACAAAAGGCTTAAACACAAGTAGCGATGTGATTTTTCACATCACCCTTTAAAAGCTTGTTTAGCAGCAGTGCTGTAGCATCATTCATTTACCGTAAGGTGCTATAAAATTCCCTCTCGTACCAAATCGTGCAAGTGCAGTATGCCCAAGTATTGCGAACCATTGGTTACAACAAGCTGACTGATATCGTAAGTTTTAATAAGCTCTAAGGCTTCTACTGCAAGGCTTTCGGCGCTAATGGTTTTGGGCGTGTGATTCATAATATCGCTGGCAGCAATGGCCGTAAGGTTGTCTGTTTTTTCAAGCAATCGGCGAATATCGCCATCGGTGATAATACCCAAAAGTTCATTCGTATTGTTCACTACAGCGGTTACACCCAACAAACTTTCGCTGATGGCTACAATTACCTGCTTTAAATTGGCTGTTGGCAGCACCTTTGGCGCTGCATTTTGATGGCTTAAATCGCTTACGCGTAAATACAAACGCTTGCCCAAAGCACCACCGGGATGATATTTAGCAAAATCTCTTCCTGAAAACTCGTTAAGTTCCATCAAGCATACGGCCAAAGCATCTCCCATTACCATTTGTGCCGTTGTACTTGTTGTGGGAGCTAGATTATTCGGGCAAGCCTCTTGATCTACCGTTGTGTTTAGTACAATATGTGCTTGCTTTGCCAAAGCACTATCTACATTACCTACCATTCCAATAATGGTGTTACCAAACCCCTTTAATAAGGGAAGCAGCACTTTCACTTCTGGACTGTTGCCACTTTTGCTAATTAGCATTACCACATCATCTGGCTGTATCATGCCCAAATCGCCATGTATGGCATCGGCGGCGTGCATAAATAAGGCCGGAGTACCGGTACTATTGAGCGTGGCAACAATTTTTTGCGCTATAATGGCACTTTTGCCAACACCAGAAACAACTAACCTGCCTTTACAAGCGTGTATCGCTGTTACCGCTTTTTCAAAAGAAGCATCTATATAGTTATTTAGAGCTGCAATACTTGCTGCTTCTAATGCAATTGTTTTTTGTGCCGACGCAATAATCTGTTTCATACGGCTACGAAGGTAAAAACTTTAACACCTTAGCACCATGCAAAACCTTTTGTTCAAGTAACTTCGCCATCCTTTCAAAAAAAGTTGTACCTTTTATGGGTTACAACAAAAATGCTCTGTCAGGTGTAACAATAAATCAACGGCCCTAAAGGCCAACACCTAAATGTAGTTTCAATATCCAAAGGCTATTTATATAGCATAAAAGGAGGAAGTAAAAGCAATGGCAACAACAAGAAGACCCGCAGTAAAGAAAGCAGCCACCGTTCGCCGCACCCCGAAAACTGTTAAAGGCAGTACCACCATCACCGAAAATCATGGTTACGATATATATGCAGGTTTAGAAAAGTTCTTTGGCTTCAAAAAATTTAAAGGTCGCCAAGAAGAAGCTATCAATAGCCTATTAAACGGCCACGACACTTTTGTTATTATGCCTACTGGCGGTGGCAAAAGTTTGTGCTACCAACTACCTGCCATGCTTATGGAGGGCTGTGCTATTATTGTTAGTCCACTCATTGCCCTTATGAAAAATCAGGTAGATCTGGTACGAGGTTATAGCGAAAGCGATGATGTAGCTCACTTTTTAAACTCGTCTTTAAATAAAGGACAAATAACACAAGTTAAAAGCGACTTGCTCAAGGGAAGCACCAAATTATTATATGTTGCCCCAGAAACCCTTACCCGACAAGATAATCTTGAATTTTTCAGCGATTTAAAAATATCATTTTTTGCAGTTGATGAGGCCCACTGTATTAGCGAATGGGGCCACGATTTCAGACCAGAATATCGCCGCTTACGGGAAATGATGGATGAAATAAATCCTAACATTCCTGTAGTAGCACTTACAGCTACAGCTACTCCAAAAGTGCGAAGCGATATCGAAAAGAACCTCGGTTTGCGTAAGCCACAAATTTTCATTAGCAGCTTTAACCGCGACAACCTGTATTACGAAATACAGCCTAAAATCAAAAAAGACCAAACGGTTAAGCATATTGTAAAATATATTGCCCAGAACAAGGGCAAGAGCGGTATCATTTATACACTTAATAGAAAAACTACCGAAGAATTAGCAGAAATATTAGTTGCTAATAATATTAAAGCAGTAGCCTACCACGCCGGCCTCGATGCTAAAGTTCGTGCCGATAGGCAAGATCAGTTTTTAAGTGAAGATGTGCAGGTAATTGTGGCTACCATTGCCTTTGGCATGGGCATCGATAAACCCGATATTAGGTTTGTAATGCACTATAATATTCCCAAAAGTATTGAGAACTATTATCAAGAAACCGGTCGTGCGGGTAGAGATGGCCTCGAAGGCAAGTGCATTTTATACTACAGCCATAAAGATGTAAGTAAGCTAGAACACCTCATGCGTGATAAGCCGCTTACCGAACGCGAAATCAACGCTCAGCTTATCAATGAAATGGTAGCTTTTGCGGAAAGTAGTGTGTGCCGACGCAAAATTTTACTCCATTACTTTGGCGAAAATTGGGATACTAAAAATTGTGGTAACTGCGACAACTGTAAAAATCCAAAAGATAAAATTGAAACCCAAGAAGAGGTTGTAAAACTTCTTAAAGTGGTACGTGCATTAGACGAACGCTTCCCGGCCGAATATGTAATTAATATCGTTACAGGTAAGCTTACGCCTCAAATTGGCATGTTCCGCCACGATGTACTTGCAGAGTTTGGAATTGGTAAAGACAAAGACGAGCATTTCTGGAATAGCCTCATCCGCCAAATGCTGCTAGAAAACCTCATTCAAAAAGATATTGAAGAATATGGCTTGCTTAAATTCACCGAACATGGCGAAGCTTATTTAAAGCAACCAAGCCCCTTCAAAATTGTACTCAACAATTTATTTGAAGATGCTAATGCCGATGATGATGAATGCGAAGGAGGCAGTAATAGTGGCGCCGCTACCGATGCCGTACTTTTTGAAATGCTCAAAGAACTACGCCAAAAAGAAGCTAAGAAAAAAAGCCTACCGCCCTTTGTAATTTTCTTAGAAACCAGCCTGCAAGATATGGCCACGATGTACCCCACATCTATGGCCGAACTCGAAAAGTGCAGCGGTGTAAGCAAAGGCAAAGCCTTACGTTATGGTAAGCCATTTTTAGAGTTAATTGCCCGATACGCCGAAGAAAACAATATTGAAAAGCCAGACGATTTTGTAATGAAATCGGTGGCTAATAAGAGCAGTAATAAAATTTTTATCATTCAAAACGTTGATAAAAAAATACCACTCGATACCATTGCTAAAACCAAAGGATTACAGCTACACGAGTTACTTGAAGAAATGGAAACCATCGTAGCTAGCGGTACCAAACTCAACGTGAATTATGCTGTTGACGATATGCTAACAGAAGATGAACAAGATGAAATTATAGAATACTTTAAAAGTTGCGAAACCAGTAGCTTACAAGTAGCACAAGAAGAACTAAGCGACCTCGGTGTAGAATGGGAACAACTAAAACTGATGCGTATCAAATTTTTGTGTGAATACGGCATTTAAGCATTTGCCGTAAGGCACTCCACCAAAAACCAAAAGCAATGTAATACTTACATTGCTTTTTTATTTGCTATATTAACCTTGCGGTAAATGTGTGGATAACATGCAAGCATCAATAATTTGTATTATTCCGTAAATGCACTTATTTTGCAATGCCTTGAAATAAAAAAAGGTCCTTCCGTAGAAACGGACTGACCTCTAACGATTGCTTGCCATATGAAAAAGAGATAAAAATCTTTTCGAATTGCTCAGCACTTAAACTGAGCGTTGGCCTCTACACGATTTGCTTTTCTAACGATTGCCTGCCTTTGAAATTAACTTTGTTCTTTCGTTCGTTATTTGTGTATCACCAACGAGAACAAAAGTATTACCCTACAGTAATGTAGACAATTCAATTATTTTTGTTTTTCAGTACGGCAAACCCGTTACTAAAAACTTAAAACCCTTGCCAACATTGGCTTTGAAGCTAAAAAATCTATGATGTCCAACCGTTCTGCCGATATTGTTTTTCACCTCATAAAATCTTTAGAAAAGGCAGAAAAGCGGCATTTCAAGCTCTACATCACTCGTAATTCGGCAAAGCAAGACCTAAAAATTATTCAGCTTTTCGATGCCATGGATAAGCTTGAAGAATACGATGAAAAATGGCTACTCAAAAAAATGGGCGCCATTACCAAACCTCAGCTAGCTAATATGAAAACACACTTGTATAAACAGGTGTTGGCTAGCCTTCGCTTATTAAAAACAGCAGAAAGCACCGATTTGCAGTTAAGCGAACAGCTCGATTATGCCAGAATTTTATACCATAAAGGCTTAAAACTACAAGCACTTAAAATACTTGAGAAAGCCAAAGAATTAGCAAAAGCCAACAGTAAGTTTAACTACTTAGCACAAGTAATTAGCTTAGAGAAAAAAATTGAAAACTTACATATCACACGTACTTCGCAAGAAAAGATTGAACAAATAACCCAAGAGTCGCTCAACATTAGCGAGCACATTCAAAGCGTAAGTAAGCTAAGCAACTTGGCACTACTGCTATACCGTTGGTACACGCAGCATGGCCATGCACGTAACCCAGAAGATGAAATTGATGTAAAAGCGTTTTTTAAACAACACCTTCCGAAGCAGGTAGAAAAAATTACCGACTTCTACGAGCTTTTATACTTGTATCAGGCGCATTGCTGGTATGCATTTATCAGGCAAGATTTTTTAATGTATTATCGTTACAGTCAAAAATGGATTGATTTATACATTAAGCAACCAGAAATGATAATGGTTGAAACAGGCCACTACATTAAAGGCATGCACAACCTATTAAATGCTCACTTTGACTTACGCAATTTCAAAGCATTTGAACAAACGCTAGCACAATTTGAAGCGTTTGAAAAAACCGAAGTTGCACAATTGCACGATAATTTTCGTACACACACTTCTATATACATCAATAGTGCCAAAATTAACCGTCATTTAATGATGGGAACTTTTGAAGCGGCACTGCCTTTGGTGCCAGCTATTGAAACCAAGCTCGCTGCCTACGAGTTGTATGTAGATAGGCATCGTATTCTTATTTTCAACTACAAATTTGCCCTCTTATATTTTGGTGCCGGCAAGTTTGATACCTGTATTGATTACTTGCATCGTATTATTCACGGGCCGGTTGATTTGCGTAACGATTTGCAGAGTTATAGCCGATTGCTACACCTCATGGCACACTACGAATTGGGCAACTACGATTTAATGGACTCACTTACCAAATCGGTGTACCGCTTCATGGCAAAAATGGAAAGCTTCACCGTGGTAGAAGAACAAATTTTTAAGTTCTTGCGGCAGTCTTTCAATTTAAGTCCACGCCAAATGAAGCCCGAGCTCGAAAAACTCCTACAAAATGTTAAGCACCTCGAAAACAACCGCTATCAAACCCGCACACTAGCTTACTTAGATGTAATCAGTTGGCTTGAAAGTAAAGTGCAAGGCACCACCATGAGTCAGGTAATACAACAGAAATACCAAACAAGTAAGCACCGTTAATACATTTACCGCAAGGTTATTCACCGTATAAATCTCTGCGTTCGTATAGAATTGGGCTAAAAAAGGATAAACGGTACGTTGTGCATTAAACCTTTTTGCAACTTGCAGGTTCTACGAAGAGTTTCTTAATTTATTTTTTTGCTATGAGAAAACTTTACCTCTTATTGGTGAGTACGTTGCTAACCTCGGCGCTATGGGCTCAATCTGGCACTGTTGAAGGTGCTTTAAAAGATACCGTTAACAAACAAAATTTAAAAGCAGCTACGGTTAGTGTATTAGAGTCAAGCGATAGCAGCTTGGTAACTTTCGGACTTAGTACCGATGGTGGTAATTTTTTAATTAAGAATATACCTTACGGTAAATATCTGCTGCAGGTTAACTTTCAAAGCTTTGAAGCCAAGTTCGTTCCATTTATAATTGATGCCCAAAACCCACAAGCTAAATTGGGCAATGTATACTTACTACCACAGGCCAACATGTTAGATTCCGTAGTGGTATCACAAAGTCCCGTTCGAATTAAAGGCGATACGGTAGAGTACAATGCTGGTAGCTTTAAAACCAAACCCAACGCTGTAGTAGAAGATGTGTTGAAAAAATTACCCGGTGTACAAGTGAATAAAGACGGTACTATTACTGCACAAGGCGAAACTGTACAACGTGTTTTGGTAGATGGTAAGCGTTTCTTTGGCGACGACCCCAAACTAGCAACACGTAACTTACCTAGCGAGGTAATTGATAAAATTCAAGTGTTCGATGCCCAAAGCGATCAAAGTGCATTTACAGGTTTTGATGACGGTACCCGTCAAAAAACCATCAACATCACTACCAAAAAAGACAAAAGGAAAGGCTTTTTTGGCAAAGGAATGGTAGGTGGCGGAACGCAAGACCGTTTTGAAAGCAGTTTAAGTTTCAACCGCTTTAATGGTAATCAACAACTTACATTCATTGGGCAAGCCAATAATGTGAACCGTCAAGGGTTTAGTTTGCAAGACATACTTGGCGTAATGAACAGCGGTGGTGGTGGTTTTGGAGGTGGTGCACGTGGCGGCGGCGGTGGTGGCCGTGGTGGCGGTGCACTCGTACAAAACCTATTGAGTGGTACCAATAATAACGGTATCACTACCATTTATGCCGGCGGACTTAACTACCGCGATGTATGGAGCAAAAAAACCGAAGCTTATGGTAGCTATTTTTATAACAATAGCCGTGTAGATAGAAATCAAACATCTTTTACAGAAAACCTAATTAAGGGCGATAGCAGCATTTTTCAAACCAGCTTAACCGATAACGTTAATAAGAATCAAGTACACCGTTTCAACTTTAACATTGAAACCAACTTCGATTCTATGAACAGCCTCATTATTCGTCCGAATGTTACCTATCAGAACAGTAGAACCGATAATGAAACCACCACCACAAGTATTCGTGGCCAAAGCAAGTTACTAAATAGCAGTACTGCTCGCAGTACTAGTAATAGCGAAGGCTACAATGCCAATGCCGATATTACATTTAGGCACCGTTTCAAAAAACGTGGCCGTACTTTTTCCGTTAATACACAGTTTGGTGGTAATCAAAACGATAGAACAGGCTACAACTTCAGCATAGTTACTACGAACCCGCCATTGGGTGGCAGCAGAATAGATACTATTAATCAGCAAAACATTAACAACACCCTTGGGCGCAACTTTAGTAGTAATTTGAGCTATACTGAGCCTATTGCCAAAGGCATTTTAGCAGAAATTAGTTACAACTATGGGTACACATTCAACAACAACGATCGCAAAACATTTGATTTCGGAAAAACCAGCGGCCAGTTCGATGTTGTAAATACCAACCTCACCAACAACTTCGAAAATACCAATATTAGCCACCGTGGTAGCCTTGGCTTACGTATGCAAAAACAAAAGTATAATGGTGGTATTAGCTTAGGCGTACAATCGGCAACACTTGAAAGTTACAACGTAACCAAAGACAGTACCCTTAGCCAAAAGTTCATTAACCTATTCCCTTCGGCCAACTTCACGTATAATTTTTCGCGTAGCAAAAACCTTCGCTTCAATTACCGTGGCCGAACCAACCAACCTAGTGTAACACAGTTACAACCCGTGGTAGATAATAGTAACCCACTATACATTCAAGAAGGTAACCCTGGCTTAGCACAAGAATTCAACAACAGCTTCAACCTCAACTATAGCCAGTTTGATGTTGTAACCTTCCGTAACTTTTTTGTAGCACTTAATGGTAGCGTAACAGCCGATAAAATTGTAAACAGTACCATATACACACCCGCTGGCGGACAAATTGTACGACCCATTAACATGAGTGGTGTATTTAATGTAGCAGGTTTTGTGAATTTCGGCTTCCCCGTTAAAAAGCTGAAAGGCAACATCAATTTCGGTACCAATATTACCCATGCACAAGATGTTAGTATGGTTAATAACATAAAAAATTATACCCGCAATACCAATACAAGCCTTACGGTAAATTTCAATACAACCAAGTTTGAAAACCTCGATATCAACATATCTAGCACCACTAATTACAACTTTGTTCGTTACACCTTACAACCCGAACAAAACGCCAACTTCTTCACCCAAATTTTTGGTTTAGATCTTACCCATACTTCTAAAAAAGGTTTGATTTTAGGCAGCGAGTTCGATTATACTTACAATGGTGGCCGTACCGATGGTTTCAACCAAAGTATTCCTCTCTTAAACCTCAGCATTGGTACACAAATCTTTAAAAACAAAAGCGGCGAACTAAAACTCACCGTGTACGATGTGCTTAACCAAAACCAAAGCATAGTACGAACTGTAACAGATAATACCGTACGCGATGTAAGAACCAATATTCTTACACGCTACGCCAGCCTAACATTCACCTATAACCTCCGAAAATTTGCTGGTGCCAATATGCCAATGCCATCGTTTATGAACAATATGTTCCGCAGATCGCAGCGTACCGGTGGTGGTATTATGATGGGTGGTCCGGGCATGTAATCCATTTACCGCAAGGTTAACAACGTTAATTAACCATAATAAAAAGCCAGCATTTGAATATTAATGCTGGCTTTTTTATAAGTATACCTTACGGTAAATAAAATGATTTAATGGTTACAATCGTCGCTATGGGCATGGTTGTGTACACGACAAAGTTTGTAATTAAGCCAGTGGCCAGCTACAATAGCCAATACTGCAGGTAACAAAAACCATAAATGCAATTCGTGCCAAATTACTTTAGCCACCAAACAGGCAATACCCAGCGTAAATAAACCAATAGGCCACCAACTATGATGGTGCTTTTTATAGCCATGCTGCAAGCTGTACACACCCAGTGCAAAGGCTACAGCAATCATTACATATTCAAAGGTGGCATTATCGAGCAGTTCAACACCAAATAAAGGAATGCTACTTACCACTAATGGTAATAAGGCACAATGTATGGCACAAGCTACCGAAGCAGCAATACCCAACGCATCCCAATTGAACTTAACTCCCATAATCGAACGGCAAATATACTAAGCATTTGGCTGGCTTTGCAACCAAGTTGCAAAGGTTTTGTTGATTTTAGCAAATCAGTACGAAGCAGCTACTAGCATCACGTAATTTTGCAGCATCAAACTACGCAGTATGTTTAAGAACAAGTGGGTTTTGTATCTAGGCTTTTTTGGCTTATTGGTATTGGGTTTTTGGCTATTTGTGTTTAAGGGTACCGATAAATGGAAAAAGAAAAGTCCTATTTTAACCTATGTACAGCCATTTGCCTTTAAAAATCAAGATGGTATTCGTTTTACCAATCAAGATATGTTGGGTAAGGTTAATGTAGTAGAGTTTTTCTTCACTACATGCAAGGGTATTTGTCCGAACATGAACAGTAACATGCGTAAGGTGTACGATCGCTTTAAAACCTATCCCGATTTTCAAATTGTAGCCCACACTTGCGACCCCGACCGCGATAGTGTGCCCGTTTTAAAAAAATACGCCGATAGTCTTGGTATTGATACCCACAAATGGGTGTTTTTAACAGGCCGAAAAGATAGCCTCTATAAACAAGCCCGTGTAAGCTACTTACTAGACGACCCCAAGAATGAGCTGAAAGATGTTGCCAGCGATTTTATTCATACCCAATTTTTCGCCGTGGTTGATAAAAACGGGCGTGTACGTGGTCAAATATTCGACGGACTTAAAACTGCCGATTTACAAAAATTAGAGAACTTAGTACAACGTTTGTTAGATGAACCAGCCGAACAAACCAACTTTGTAAATGGTATCTTTAACAACAACCCGCAATAAGGTATGCAAGAGAAAGTAGCCCAACTGCTCAAAAAAAATCAAATGAGTGTTACTGCAAGTCGTACCAAAATATTGGAGCTATTCTTGGCATCGCAGGGAGCGTTGGCACATGCCGATATTGAACGATTAACCAACGGATTTGATCGGGTAACCATTTATAGAACGCTGCAAACTTTTGTAGATAAGGGTTTGGTACATACGATACCCACCGCCGACAACAGCGTACGCTATGCTTTGTGCAAAGATGAATGCTCGCAAGGCCACCATCACGATGATCATGTACATTTCATGTGCGACGACTGTGGCAATACCTATTGTTTAGATCATATACATGTGCCGGCAGTGCATTTGCCGCAAGGTTTTGTGGTAAAACAAACCGATGTTGTAGTTAGCGGTATTTGTAGTAATTGTACCTTACGGTAAATGAAACCACGCAACAAGAACGTATCAACAATTATATCAGAGATAAGGGGCGCCGTTGGCGCCCCTTATCTCTGAGTGCAACATTTACCGTAAGGTAATAGTATTGTATTTAATTGTTTTGTACTGCTTTTTGCATTTTACTTTTAAAACGTTCAATAGCTTTTTTACTGTGTTCGCTTAAAATAAGCTTGCCGCTAATGGCTGCCCTTTCGAACAGTAGCGTTTCCCAATGGTCGGTACCTTGCCATAACGCCTTCTTTAATTCGGCCATGGCTTTCGGGCTACTCATTGCTAGTGTGGTAGATAGGCGAGCAATGCTATCTTCCATACTTTCTAGGCTTGGGTGTAACTCGGCATATAAACCTTTGCGGCGAGCCCAATCGGCATTACGCCACATAGCAGCATCGATAGCTAATTGACTAAAAGCACTCGTACCTAACTTACGTTCTACAGCGGGGCCAACTACAAACGGGCCAATGCCTACCGCTAGTTCGCTTAGTTTAACTTCGGCACCTTCTACAGCAATGGCATAATCGGCGGCTGCAGCAAGGCCAACGCCACCACCCACACACTTACCATGAACACGGGCTATAATA
>DMPB01000164.1:0-503 GCA_003456175.1 Chitinophagaceae bacterium
TTATGAAAAAAGTATTGCTTGCTGTTATGAGTTTAATGTGGGCTACCCTTACTGTAAATGCCCAATCTGGCGCCGATGCCTTACTCGGTTTTTGGAGAAGCGGCGATGGAAAAGCCGTTATTGAAATTTATAAAAACGGCGATAAGTACGATGGTAAAATTGTATGGTTGGCCGAACCTAACGACCCACAAACGGGCAAGCCCAAAGTAGATAGTAAGAATGAAGAAGAAAGTCTGCGTAGCCGTCCGATATTGGGTTTAGTGAATTTAAGAGGCTTCAAATTTGTGAAGAAGAACGAATGGGAAGAAGGTAAGATATACGACCCGAAAAGCGGTAACGATTATAGCTGCGAAATTAAAATGACTGATGCTAACACTTTAGAAGTACGTGGTTATGTGGGTATTTCAATGTTTGGCAGAACCGATGTTTGGAAGCGTCAGAAAATGAAATAAGTGCATTTGAAAAATAATACCAATAAATAAGGGGCGGCCGCAGGCCGCCCC
>DMPB01000164.1:728-1516 GCA_003456175.1 Chitinophagaceae bacterium
AAGGGGCGGCCGCAGGCCGCCCCTTATTTATTGGTAAAAATTGAGTTTTATAAACTAATCAACTGCAAGCTAATACTGCTATACCAAGTGGTACCAAGGGTGGTGGTAAGTACTTCTCTAGCTTCATCGCCATTATACTGATTCACTACATTAAAGCGACCATTGATACGTGCACCTGCTTGAATACTAATCCACCAAAAACCGGCAATACTCCTTTCATACATTAATCGGGGTTTTATTTCGCCTCTTTGTAAGTATAAGATACTATTACTGTTATTTTGATACAACGCGTATTGATTACCCTCTAACTCAAAACCTGCGAACAACATAGATTTCGGATTAACGTTGTAGCGAATATGTGCACGGGCAGGTAGTAATAATTCCATACCCCATTTATCGTTAAAGGTTTTGTTCCATAAAAGTACGGGTACAATAAGTGGTCGGCCTAGGCGATAAGTTCTGCTAGCACCTATGGCAATCATATTATTGTCGCTTTTCTTCCATCCGTATAACACGCTTCCATTTACCGTAAGGGCTTTAGTAGAAATATTACTTAGGCTATTTGCACTCCAGTTTGCATCGGCATTGGCTTGTACAAGAAGAAAATTTTTATCGTTCAAAGGTTTAAAAATAGTAGTTCCAATACCTGCGGTGTGCATGCCGTTGGTAAGCACACTTTGTATAGGCGTGTTATGATGTTGATGGCTACTTACGCCAAAACCGCTTCGCCAATAGTTGGCACTTACATTGGCAACCAATTTATTGGTAGATATTACTGGTGTGCTGAG
>DMPB01000164.1:1741-6589 GCA_003456175.1 Chitinophagaceae bacterium
GGTGTGCTGAACCCTAAGCGTAAGCCACGAACATTATTCACCTCATGCCGATGTTCTGTAACGCTTGTAGGTGTTGAGGTGTTATAAGTAATAGGAAAAGCTCCTTGCATTTCGTATCCGATACTGATAAACTTATTCGCCGATTGATTCAGTACTTTGGGGGTACAGTAAGTTTTAGTAGGGGTAGCATCTACATCCTCAAATTGAAATTTGGGTAATGAGTCTTGAGCTGTAGCATTAATGCTAGCAATCACTGCCAACATTAACAACGTTGATTTCTGCATGTACAAGCAATTTTTTTTCAAAACAATCTTAAGCAGCGGTATGTTGCATTACGATTAACGAAAACCTTTTTCGTTTTCTAGTTCAAACATAGCAGCCCAAAGCTTACCAGTTACATACATACGTTGTGTTGCACTATCGTAAGCAATACCATTTAAAACGTTACCCATCATTTCATCATTGGGGTTGTAAGGGATACTGTTTTTTTCTCGAATACCGGTTAAATCCATCTTGCCTACTACGCGGCCACTTGTTGGATCAATTTTGTAAATAATATTAGCGCCATATTGGTTGGCGTACACATGGCCGTGTATGTATTCAAGCTCATTGATGTTACCCACCGGCCCATTATTATCAGTAACGCCAACAGTTTTTAAAATTTTAAAACTAGAGGGTTCAACAAAATATAAGTTGCTAGAACCTGTACTGATGATTAAATTTTTTCCATCATGTGTTAAGCCCCAACCTTCGTAAGGCCATTCAAATGTTTGCAGCTTTTGTAAGTTGTTAGCATCATACACGAAAACTTCATTATTCTGCCAGGTAAGCTGATAAATTTTGCCATTAAGTAATGCTACACCTTCTCCAAAGTAGGCGTATGGTAAGCTAATTGATCGGGTGCTTTTACCATCTTGTAGGCTGGTATACATTAATTTACTAAAACCATTACGGCCAGTACCTTCTAATATTTTTCCATCAACATACACTAGGCCTTGCGTATAGCTGCTAGTATCGTGTGGGTATATTTTCCTTACGGTAAATGGGATATCTGCGATGGATGAAGTTGTACTGTTTTCAGTATTGTTAGCACTGCTACTATTATTGTTGTTGGTGGTAGTTTCTGTGCCACAAGCTTGCAAGGTTAAAGTGGCAATGATTATTCCGATAAAATGTAATCGCATGATTGTAATTATGAGGTGCTAAAAATACAACAGCCGCTAATTTGTAGCGGCTGTGTATTTAATATTTACGTAAGTAAATGATTACTTTACGCAGTGTATCACTTTTTCCGCAAAGCTTGGCGATGTGGCTACCCCCATTCCATTACATGCGGTGGCTGCCCATACCCCTTTTTCTAGGGATAGTAATGTTGGTTGTTTATTGGCTGTAAAGCACATAATACCTGCCCATGCATGTTCAATCGCTGGAATATCAAAGGTTGTATGCTGTTGCAAATAAGTGAATAAATGCTCCGTAAGATCTGTTGTATTCAATGCAGTAGTTTTTTCCGCCTCAAAACGTGTATGCCTACCGCCACCAATCAAAATGCGATTTTCAACATTTCTAAAGTAGTAGTAACCAGCTTCGCTATGGAAGGTGCCTGTTAATGGTAAGTTTTTAATTGGAGTGGTAACAATTACTTGTCCACGCCCTGGCTGCCATGGTATTTGTGGCGCTAGCTGCATACTAAATGCGTTGGTACAAAGCAGTAATCGTTCAGTTGCTAAATGTCCTCTATTGGTTTGTACATGAACGTTAGCTCCCGTGCTGTTCCATTCTAAAACGTTACAGCCATATCGTATTTCTACACCTAGCTCTGCGGCATATTTGGCCAAATTGTACATGGCATAACCACTATGAATACTACCCTCGGCAGTACTTTTAATAAGTGCCGAAAAATTCCGCAAACCTAATTGTGGTAGTGCCTCAGTGTTAACTTGAAATGTATTTCCAGTAGCTGTTATATTGCTAAGCAGTTTGTTTAAATAGGGGAGTGCATCTATGGCTGCGGCATCATTTGCCGTAAGGCATTCAAAACCACCACATGGGTTAAAGCAGAGTTTGTCATCGCCGAGCCATTGCCTTAACTGAGCAATACCTTTGTAGCGCATTTCAACAATAGCAAGGGTTTCAGACTCGCTGGTTTGTTCAATATCGTGTAGTAATTCTGTAGGGCTACCAAAACATGCAAATCCCGCATTACGTGTACTGGCACCGGTAGGTATGGCATGTGCTTCTAGAACCAATATACGCCATGTAGGGTGTTGTTGTTTGGCGTGAATAGCACAACTCAAACCAAGAATACCTGCTCCAACGATGATAAGATCATACGGCTGATACCAAACTGGCTGTTCCCAAAAACTAATATTCATAGTAGTAACCTTACGGTAAATGTAATAGCCTTTAACATTGATTTCTCAGTAAGCTTTGTATTATTGCCTTATAAGCAACTTATTATGAAAAAGACGTTTGTAGCAATTGTATTATTAACTGCTACCATATATCAAGCTGAAGCACAAGGTATTAAAGGATTAATGAAAAAAGCTACTGGTAGTAGTGATACCACAAACCCTGCCACTACAGCACCAACTTCGGGTACTATTATTGGTAAGGTTTTTAACGGACGTAGTGGCACAGGTTTAACACAAGAAGATGTAGCCGAAGGTTTAAAACAAGCTTTAAGTCAAGGTGTGAACCGCGGAACAAGTCAGTTGGCTAGTGTAGATGGTTTTTTAAAGAATGCAGCAGTGAAAGTATTGTTGCCACCCGAGTTACAGCAAGTAGAGCAATCGTTACGCAAGCTTGGTATGGGTAATTTGGTAGATGATGCTATTACTAGTATGAACCGTGCAGCCGAAGATGCAGCAGGGCAAGCCGCTCCCATATTCATCAATGCCATCAAGCAAATGACGATACAAGATGGTTTTGCTATTTTAAAAGGCAGTGATACAAGCGCTACAAGCTATTTGCGTAATAAAACTACGGCACCATTAACCGATGCCTTCCGTCCGGTAATACAAGGTAGCTTAGAAAAAGTGGGTGCTACAAAATATTGGACAACCATGATTAACGCTTACAATAAGGTAAGTTTCAAGAAGGTAAATCCTGATTTAGCAGGTTATGTAACTGATAAAGCCTTGTATGGTGTATTTTATCAAGTGGCGCAAGAAGAGGTTAATATTCGTAAGAATCCTGTAGCTAGAACTACCGATTTGCTGAAAAAAGTATTTGGCGGTAGCTAATTTGTTTTCATTTACCGTAAGGCATATTTGTAACAAGGGAGCTGTAAAGGCTCCCTTGTTGTTTAATAGTCAATAACTTCTACTTTCCAAGTACTGTCGGTATTGCGGCGTAGTATAAATATTTTGCCATATTCTGTTTCAGGGAGTGGATTAAACCGCTGTTCGTTCAGCAATAAATTAGCAAGTGCAGGTGTTGTATTGCTATGGCCTACCACCAGTACTACCTCTTTTTGTAACGCAAGTAGCGATTGTGCAAAATTATTTAATGCTCCATTCTTGTACTCATAAGTTTGGATTGCTAACTGCTTTTTTGGGCAAATGGGGTGGCTGTTTGCTGTGTTCTGGTAAAGTTGGTACTGTATACTTGTGTTACTGCGTACGATTCTAAAATTTGTGCTAAACGTTGTGCTCTGGCTGCACCTGCGGTAGATAGCGATGGGTTGGCCGTCATCATTTGGCTGCCTTGGGTGCTAGTATCTTTCTCGGCATGTCGCACAAGTATGTATGTTGTTTGTGCATTAGCAACCAATGTGGTCATGAAAATAGCTGCAACGCTTATAATTAAGTAACGCCATATGTTAGTTTTGTACATGTTGGGGCAGTTTAGGCAAACTTATCGCATTGGTAACATTGTTCTACTGCTTGGCAGGATGTATATTTGTAATAATCAAGACTAATTTAATACCCCAGTACGGTAGCATGAAGAAACACTTATTTTATTTTTTGATGACGGGGTTGTTTTTGTTGATGGTTTCTGTGGTACAGGCACAAAGTGATAGTGCTGTTGATATACCACAAAGAACAAAGTCGGGTCGTTTAAAATACCCGCTTGTGGTGAGGCCAGAAGAAATATCGGCAGGAATGATTTTTGGCTATAATAATAGCAGCCTAGCAAAAGCAACCTTTAAACACCGAAGTGCATTTCACGTTGGTGGATATTTTACATTTCGATTAAGCCCACATTGGGAGTTTCAGCCAGAAATTCAGTTTTCATTACAAGGTGCAATTGTTAAAAACAGAATTGGCGAAATAAGAGAGTTGTACACTAGTAACGTATTGTTACCTCTTACATTCATTTACACGCCCAAGAAATACAAAGGACCTTACTTTCAGTTTGGCTTTCAGCCAGTAACGATTACCTACTTTGTATATGGTAACCAAAACAACTTTCGTATCAGAAACCGATTTTGGGTGAGTGATGTGGAGGCCTTACTAGGCGTTGGTTGGGCTATTAACCCCGATTGGGGTTTTTATGTAAGATATAATCATGGTTTCAAACAATTAAACCGTTCCGATGCCATAGCAGGTGTACCAATTCGTAACCGTGTATATCAGGCGGGTATCTTCTTTAACTTAGATCGTTGGTAGTACTTACGTAAATGATTTACCGCAAGGTGAATTATTAATATCACTAAAAGGGCTCGCCGCAGGCGAGCCCTTTTAGTGATATTATGGGTTTGAAAATACATAATACTGCTACAAACCTTCACTCACCAGACTGAATAACTGTAGATAAAGGTCTTTCTTTTCTTCATTGAGTAAATCTTTCGTGAAAATGATAGCAGCATATTTCTTTTTGAAATCAATAATCGGCCAAGTGCCT
>DMPB01000164.1:6818-9690 GCA_003456175.1 Chitinophagaceae bacterium
GGCCAAGTGCCAAATAAGCCCGGACTGCTGATAACAATGCCATTTCCTTTCTCATCTGTTTCTTGTAGCCAAACGCCCAAGCCATAACTAAAGCCACTAGCATTAGCAGGAGCGAATTTCATTTTGCCAGCCTCAACCTGTACACTTTTCATCAATGCTATACTCTCGGTCGATAAAAACTTGCGACCATTAACAGTACCACCTGCTATAATCATGTTTAAAAACTTTCCATAATCGTCGGCAGTGCTTCTAGCGCCACCGCTTGGGTTGGGTGCTCCTACGCCGCTTTCGTTGCTAAAGCTTGTTTGCTTCATGCCTAATGGTCGAAACAACTTTTCTTGTGCAATTCTATCGAAAGGCTTTTTAGTTACAATTTCGCAAATGCGTGCTGCAATGTTTAAGCCTACACCGCTGTATCTGAAAGCTTCACCAGCATTTTCAACAATATCACGCTTGCTAGCAAAGTCGTTCACTTCGGCTTCTAAATTTTCGTACTTACTACGTTGTATCAAAGCTCGCAAGCCACGGTCGGCTTCAATACCTGTTTGATGTGTAAGGCAATGCCTTATTGTAATGTAGCTTTTATTGTATTTGCCAAATAGGGGAATATAATCTACCACTTTATCATCAAGGCTTAGCTTGCCCTCATCTACCAGCATTAAAACAACAGCAGCGGTGAGCCATTTGCTGGCACTTGCTATTGGTGCAGCAGTACTAGCCTTCATATCGCCGAGTTCTTTTTTATAAATAGGTTTGCCATCTTTCCAAACCATCATTACTGCATCATCACCAATTGCTTTTTTGTTTTTTGTAAGCATGCTCGATAGCAGTGCCGTATCTACCTGAGCACTCACTACCTGAAATTTTAGCAGCAAAACCAGTGCTGTACTGACTTTTATACATTTACGTAAGTTCAAAAACGACATTTTTTCTGTATTTTTTGTATTTGGTGAAACATTTGGAAGGTATAACCTAGCAATCAAAGTAAAGACTTTAACGATTGCAGAAAGTTACCAATACCCTAAAAAACTGAAGTATGAATCTGAGTAATTATACCATTAAAGCACAGGAATTACTGCAAGCGGCACAGCAGTTGGCGTTCAACGGTAATCATCCTAATATTGAAACAGAACATTTGTTATTAGCATTACTTGCCGATAAAGAGAGCACTATACCATTTTTACTAAAAAAAAATAATGTGAATCTCGGCTATGTAGAGCAAAAACTGCAAGATGCGTTACGGAAACTACCCAAAAATGCAAGTGGCGAACCAGCACAAGTAATTAGCCGCGAAGCCAATAATGCACTGCTTCGAGCCAATAGTCAGCTAAAAACTTTTGGCGACGAATTTGTAAGTGTTGAGCATATACTGCTAGGCTTGGCCGATGGTAACGATAATACTGCTACTATTTTAAAAGATGCTGGCCTTACGGTAAAAGGATTAATTGCAGCCATTAAAGATGTTCGAAAAGGCTCTACGGTTAATAGTGCCACACAAAGTCAACAGTTCAACGCATTACAGAAGTATGCTAAAAATTTGAACGACTTAGCCGGTGCCAGTAAGCTAGATCCGGTGATAGGTAGAGATGAAGAAATTCGTAGAACACTACACATTCTTAGCCGGCGCAGTAAAAACAACCCAATTTTAGTAGGTGAGCCAGGCGTGGGTAAAACAGCAATAGCCGAAGGTTTGGCACATAGAATTGTAAATGGAGATGTACCAGAGAATTTAAAATCAAAGATTATTTACGCACTTGATATGGGGCTTTTAATTGCAGGTGCAAAGTATAAAGGCGAATTCGAAGAACGCTTAAAAGGCGTAGTCAAAGAAGTGGCTGAAAGTGATGGAGAAATTATTTTATTCATCGATGAAATTCATACACTGGTAGGTGCTGGTGGTGGCGAAGGCGCTATGGATGCCGCTAATATTTTAAAACCAGCATTAGCTAGAGGCGAATTACGTGCTGTAGGTGCCACTACACTCAACGAATACCAAAAATATTTTGAAAAAGACAAGGCGCTTGAGCGTAGATTTCAAAAAGTAATGGTAAGTGAGCCTACAGTTGAAGATGCAATCAGCATTTTGAGAGGGTTGAAAGATAGATACGAAGCACACCACCATGTACGCATTAAAGATGAAGCCATTATTGCGGCTGTAGAATTAAGCCACCGTTACATAACAGATCGTTTCTTGCCCGACAAAGCGATTGATTTAGTTGATGAGAGTGCCGCTAAGTTGAGGCTAGAAATGAATAGTATGCCTGAAGAATTAGATCGTTTAGAACGTCAGATTCGACAATTAGAGATTGAACGAGAAGCTATTAAGAGAGAGAACGATGAAGAAAAGCTAAAAGTACTCGGCATTGAAATTGCCAACTTGTTGGTAGAACGCGATAGCTTCAGAGCAAAGTGGCAAGAAGAAAAAGAAAGGGTAGATGCACTTCAAAATGCAAAGCTACACATAGAGCAACTTAAGCAAGAGGCCGAAAAGGCAGAACGTAATGGCGATTACGGTAAGGTAGCAGAAATACGCTATGGTAAGCTGCAAGCACAAGAAACACTAGTCGCCACGTTAAGTGCAGAAATTAATGCAAGTGCCGATAAGCGTATTATGAAAGAAGAAGTAGATGCAGAAGATATTGCAGAAAGTGTAGCTAAAGCAACTGGCATACCTGTAAGTAAAATGCTGCAAAGTGAACGTGAGAAATTACTCTTACTCGAAGATGAATTGCATAAGCGTGTGGTAGGGCAAGAAGAAGCTATCACAGCCGTTGCCGATGCTATCCGAAGAAGTAGAGCTGGATTAAGTGAT
Source organism: Chitinophagaceae bacterium (assembly GCA_003456175.1). GTDB lineage: Bacteria > Bacteroidota > Bacteroidia > Chitinophagales > Chitinophagaceae > UBA10646. Next base: position 9,631 of record DMPB01000164.1, read on the forward strand.
CCTAAAAAGCCAATAGGCAGCTTTATATTTTTAGGTACTACGGGTGTGGGTAAAACAGAA
>DMPB01000164.1:9901-10200 GCA_003456175.1 Chitinophagaceae bacterium
CTACGGGTGTGGGTAAAACAGAATTGGCCAAAGCTTTAGCCGATTATTTATTCGACGACGAAAACTTGCTCACCCGAATTGATATGAGTGAGTACCAAGAAAAGCATACCGTAAGTAGGTTAGTAGGTGCGCCTCCCGGCTATGTTGGATACGATGAGGGCGGGCAGCTTACCGAAGCCGTTCGAAGAAAGCCATATAGCGTGGTGCTACTCGATGAAATTGAAAAAGCTCACCCCGATGCTTTTAATATCCTCCTTCAAGTCTTGGATGACGGCCGGCTGACCGACAACAAAGGCCGC
>DMPB01000121.1:0-951 GCA_003456175.1 Chitinophagaceae bacterium
CAGCATTATAAGTACCGCCACTAATCCACGTAACATTTGTTGGTAAAGTATCTATGATGCGGAGGTTACTTTGTGGCGAACAATCGCAGCGAGTACTAAGTGTGTACGTTACTTCTTGCCCTTGCGCTGCAGAAGTAATATTTGACGTTTTGAAAACAGATGCACTACTTGGCACACTAAAATCGCTCAACTGATCTGTTAGGCTATTGCTGCTTCCTTGTACTGCGCCAGCACCCATACCGCGGCGTGCAAAAGCGTTCCAAATAGCACAACGATAACGGCCATTAAAGAAAATACTGTCAGCTTTTAAAATGGCATCACGCCCATCTAAAAAACCAGGCCCGCAAGGTTGTAGTTTCATGGCTTCTGTTACTAGCTTCATAGCCACCGAGTTACCACCAACACCATTTGGGTTAAAGAAATTTCTATTGATACCATCAACGCCAATGAGTTCCCAAGTCATATCCCACAAAGTGGCACACCAGATTTCGCCTACTGTATGTGGCCTACCTGTTGGAATGCTAGATAGTTGACTAAAATTCCAAGGATTGATGCTTAAATTACCACTATAAGCATAGGTTCTAATACCACGCCCAGTAACTGGATTTTGCCCTATCACATAAGTACCAATACCCCTATTCTGAGCACCATCTGTAGGTTGTACTGAAGCCCAATTCGTAGTCATCATTAAGCTATAATAATCGCTCCAGCCCTCCCCCATTTGTTCGGCATTACCTAAACAACCGCTATTCGCAGGACCACCCGTTAAACGTGTGCTAATACCATGAGCATATTCATGTGCTATGATACCATTATCGTAATCGCTATCGGTGTTGGTGGGAGGTGCAAGTGTTACTACAACACTGCTTTCTACTAGGGCGTTTCTCAAATTATTACCTGTTTGAAAGCCAATCATTACGGCGGGGGTAGTGATGGGATTATCTTTAATTT
>DMPB01000121.1:1168-7311 GCA_003456175.1 Chitinophagaceae bacterium
CTTACGGCGGGGATAGTGATGGTATTATCTTGAATTCCGCCCATTTGAACCGGCGTGTTAGAAGTATTAATAACAATAACCCCAATAGCACCAGCATTTTGTGCAAAAAGTACTTTTTCTGCAAAGGAGCAAGTACCGCCTGCAGCTATCAATGCTATTTTACCCGTAAGGGAATTATTAGGTGCATTACATGCTAAGTTGGTGGTGCCAGCAGCATTATCGCGAAATAGTACCACTTCGCCAGTTACCGGCCCCGTGGTGGAGAGTTTATTAGCTGTGCTGATATTACCTTCAACAGAAGTTAGAAAGCCGCGTATATTTTGTGGTGCACTTACGTAAGTAATTTTGCCTGCCACTGCACTCCATAAAAACATTTGCATTCTTCCACGTGTGCCATCGGCTGGAGTGCTGAAATTGGCATTGTTAGTACCGCTGCCATCTTGTGCATCGGCAATTACGGCATCGTTACCATTACCCCCACGGCTTAGGTTATTGGTTTGAAAGTTACCCGCTGCTTCTGTAAAGCCGTATAAGTAACTGATATCGTGCATCAAATTATTCCAAACGAATAAATTGGTGATGGCAAACTGCTGGTTTACGCCACCCGTAACCGGATGCAATGCAAAGTTGGGATTGTAATTAAAGCTTAAGTTAGGCGAAGCTGTGGTAGATGCACCAGGAATGCCGAATGTATTGTTGTTATTATCTCTATCTTCTTGAGCATACACGTTGTTACCTCTAGTAATTTCGTAGTTGATTGTGCCATCGCTATGCCAGCCTAAAGTGGTTGCATTACTCCCTGCAGGGCTTAAGTTCCAAGGATTACTTACTTGTGTAGGATTACCGCCAAAGTGTTCAGGACTTTCTGCGGGATAAGGTATTACTGTATAACTCGCATTTGTACCAATATTATTCACACTCCGGAGTGATGATGGCATATTCCACGGCTTGTGATGATGCTGCAAAGCATTTTTTGCTGCTACTACATTCAGCTTACTAAATTGTTGTTGATACTCAGGATGCTCCCAACTGCAATACACTGTAAAGTTATCTTTACCAATGAGTGCTCCAGTAGTAGCATCGATACGCATTAACCAATGATCGGCTGTAGTAACTGGAGCTAATTCTACTAACCAGCTTAAGCGTAAGGTACCATCGTCCATTTTAGAGTATATGGGTTGTACCAATATATCGTGCTGTGCAACATTAGCCTTGTTGAAGCGTATGAGCTTTCCATTATCGCTAATAGCAGTTGGCACAATATTAGCACCTGGTAGCTGTAAGTGTTCCATAGCCTTTCGCAATGCATCTGAAGCACTTAGTGCAACATTGTTATTCGCCACACGTGCACTCACTTTTGGCAACCAAGTACCACTTTTGTTCAACAACTTATCGTTTCTAAATGCCATCACGAGCATTTGATTGTGGATACCTATCCCCCTGTATGTTTGTCGTACATACAACATGGTAACTTGCTCTGGCGTAGTATACATATCTGTTACTTCAAGCTGGTTGATATCGCCAGGAAGTAAATTCAGTGCAGCCAGATTTTTCTGCATCAAATCGTAAGCAGCCTTTGTGTTAGCAACTTCTTGCGCCTGCAGTTGGCCGATGCTTAGGCATAGTGTTGTTAATAACACTACGTAGTAGTTAAACTTTCTCATGGTTTTCAGATGCAGTGAAAATATTGAAACAAATTCAATATTAACGCCAGTTAGTTTGATTTGGTTTTGATTTTTCGAAAAGATTAAACAAAGACGCCCCTTGCTGCCTTGCTAGTATTTATCAGCAATAAAAAAAGCCACCTTTCGGTGGCTTTATGGTTGTATCTTTTCCTTGCGGTAAATGATTTACCGTAAGGTTATTAAAACAAATCTGTTAATCGAACTTAAGGTCTAACCCTAAGCCTCTTAATTCATGCATTAATACGTTGAACGATTCTGGCACGCCAGCACGTGGAATGTTATCGCCTTTAACGATAGCTTCATACGTTTTGGCACGACCAATAATATCATCAGACTTAATGGTTAATAATTCTTGTAAGATGTTAGATGCACCATAAGCTTCAAGTGCCCATACCTCCATCTCACCAAAACGCTGACCACCAAACTGAGCTTTACCACCCAACGGTTGCTGTGTGATTAAGCTATATGGACCGATAGAATGAGCGTGCATTTTATCGTCAACCATGTGGTGTAGCTTAATCATGTAAATCACACCTACGGTTGCTTTTTGGTGGAAACGTTCGCCTGTTTCACCATCATATAGGTACGTGTGACCCATGTGTGGTATTTCGGCATCTTTACAGTATTGTGCAATTTCGTCTACTGAAGCACCGTCGAAGATTGGCGTTGCAAATTTCACACCCAGCTTCTTACCAGTCCAACCTAAGATAGTTTCGTAGATCTGACCCAAGTTCATACGAGAAGGTACACCTAGTGGGTTTAATACGATATCAACAGGAGTACCATCTTCTAAGAATGGCATATCCTCGGCACGTACTATTTTAGCAACAATACCTTTGTTACCGTGGCGACCCGCCATTTTATCACCCACCTTTAACTTACGTTTTACCGCAAGGTAGACTTTGGCTAGCTTCAATACACCAGCTGGCAATTCATCACCAATAGAGATGTTGAATTTCTCACGCTTATAACGACCAAGTTCTTCGTTGTACTTGATGGTGTAGTTGTGCAACAAGGTATTGATTAAATCGTCGGTAGCAGCATCACCTGTCCAACCCAACGGATTAACATTCATGTAATCGATCGTACTCAAGTTCTTTTGATTGAACTTGGCGCCCTTACCAATTAACACTTCACCGAAGTTGTTGCTTACACCTGCAGAAGCCTTGGTACTAAGAAGTGTCATTAATTTATCTAATAACAAACTCTTTAATTCTTCGGCATTCTTTTCGTGAATCTTTTCTACCTTCTCTAGTTGTGCTTTTTCACGCACTTTAGAGTTCTTATCTTTTTTAGCTCTTTGGAAAAGTTTCTTATCAATCACAACACCTTCTACACCGTTTGGTGCTTTCAGTGATGCATCTTTAGCATCGCCGGCTTTATCACCGAAAATGGCACGTAACAACTTTTCTTCAGGCGTTGGATCGCTTTCACCTTTTGGTGTGATCTTACCAATCATGATATCGCCTTCGCGAATCACAGCACCGATACGAACAATACCGTTTTCATCTAAATCTTTCGTTGCTTCTTCAGAAACGTTAGGAATATCTGGTGTAAGTTCTTCTTCACCCAACTTCGTATCACGAACTTCTAACTCATATTCTTCGATATGGATAGAAGTGAATAAATCTTCACGAACTACTTTCTCGTTGATTACAATCGCATCTTCAAAGTTGTAACCCTTCCAAGGCATGAATGCTACTTGTAGGTTACGACCTAATGCTAATTCGCCATCTTTCGTTGCGTAGCCTTCGGTTAAGAAATCGCCTTTCTTCACTTCTTGGCCTTTCTTAACGGCAGGACGAAGTGTAATACTTGTGCTTTGGTTGGTTTTAATGAACTTAGTAAGCTTGTACACTTTTAAGTCGTCGCTAAAACTAACCAAGCGATCCATATCGTTACGATCATAACGCACATGAATTTCGCGAGCATCTACAAACTCAATCACACCATCGCCTTCAGCATGTATTTGAATACGAGCATCACGGGCAGCTTTACCTTCTAATCCTGTACCTACAATTGGGTTTTCAGGACGAATTAATGGTACTGCCTGACGTTGCATGTTCGAGCCCATCAAAGCACGGTTGGCATCATCATGCTCTAAGAACGGAATTAATGAAGCACTCAAACCAACAATTTGGTTAGGAGCAACATCCATCCACTCAACTTCATTCTTTTCTAATATTGGGAAGTCGCCAGTTTGACGGCTAACAATTCTATCTTCTACGAAAGAACCATCCGCATTTACGGCAACGTTACTTTGTGCAATTTTTGCAGTATCTTCTTCTTCGGCGCTGAGGTAAGTAAGTTCATTTAAATTCACTTTACCATCATCTACCTTACGATAGGGCGTTTCAATGAAGCCCATTTCGTTGATTTTAGCATGCACACAAAGTGTTGAAATCAAACCGATGTTTGGACCTTCTGGCGTTTCAATAGTACAAAGGCGACCATAGTGACTATAGTGTACGTCACGCACTTCAAAGCCTGCACGCTCACGACTTAAACCACCGGGGCCTAATGCCGAAATACGACGCTTGTGGGTAATCTCAGAAAGCGGGTTGGTTTGGTCTAAGAATTGCGATAACTGAGAAGTACCAAAGAAAGAGTTGATTACAGAAGAAAGTGTTCTAGCATTAATCAAGTCTACTGGCGTGAATACTTCGTTATCACGAACGTTCATACGCTCACGAATAGTACGAGCCATACGAGCTAAACCTACGCCGAACTGAGCATACAATTGCTCACCTACAGTACGTACACGACGATTGCTTAAGTGATCAATATCATCAATTTCGGCCTTTGCATTCGTTAAACGAACCAAGTATTTGATGATCTCAATGATATCTTGCTTGGTTAACACTTTCTTATCAAGAGGTAACTCTAAGCCAAGTTTGCGGTTAATCTTGTAACGACCAACTTCACCTAAGTCGTAACGCTTGTCGCTAAAGAATAATTTATCAATAATACCACGAGCAGTTTCGTTATCAGGAGCATCAGCACCGCGTAGTTGACGGTAAATATGCTGAACCGCTTCTAACTCGCTGTTAGAGGTATCTTTATTTAATGTATTGTAAATGATTGCGTAATCGCCACCAACATCTTCACGCTGTAAGAAAACACTCTTTACATCCATCTCACTAATCATATCTACCGCATCTTCATCCAAAACGGTATCGCGTTCCATTACAATTTCGTTACGCTCAATGCTTACAACTTCACCAGTGTCTTCATCAACGAAATCTTCTACCCAAGTACGAAGTACACGAGCAGCTAATTTTTTGCCAACATGTTCAGCCAATGTTTTCTTATCGGCTTTCACCTCAATGGCCATGCCGAAAAGCTCAAGAATATCTTTATCGGTTTCAAAACCAATTGAACGTAATAAAGTGGTTACAGGGAATTTCTTCTTACGGTCGATGTACGCATACATCACGTTGTTGATATCTGTAGCAAATTCCATCCATGCGCCTTTGAAAGGAATCACACGGGCAGAATAGATCTTTGTACCGTTGGGGTGAATAGACTGGCCAAAGAATACACCAGGTGAACGGTGTAACTGGCTTACCACAACACGCTCAGCACCGTTGATCACAAAGGTACCACGTGGGGTCATGTAAGGAATGTTTCCGAGGAACACATCCTGTACAATGGTTTGGAAATCTACGTGCTCTTCATCGTTACAGCTCAAACGCAGTTTCGCCTTAAGGGGAACAGCGTAAGTAAGTCCACGCTCCATACACTCTTCAATGGTGTAACGTGGTGGATCGATGAAGTAGTCGAGGAATTCCAGTACGAAGNNGCATACATTACGTTATTGATATCGGTAGCAAATTCCATCCAAGCACCCTTGAAAGGAATTACACGAGCACTATAAATTTTAGTACCATTTGGGTGTGTGCTTTGACCGAAGAATACACCAGGGCTACGATGCAACTGACTTACAACAACACGCTCCGCACCATTGATTACGAAAGTACCGCGAGGTGTCATGTAAGGAATATTACCTAAAAACACATCTTGCACAATCGTTTGGAAATCAACGTGCTCTTCGTCGTTACAACTTAGGCGTAGCTTGGCTTTTAAAGGCACAGCATACGTTAAGCCACGCTCCATACACTCGTCGATAGAATAACGAGGCGGATCAATGAAGTAATCTAGAAACTCAAGTACGAAGATATTGCGGGTATCGGCAATTGGGAAGTTCTCTTTAAACACCCTGAACAAACCTTCGTTGTTGCGCTTATCGGGCGTTGTTTCGAGCTGAAAAAATTCTTTGAATGATTCTAACTGAATGTCCAGTAGGTCAGGAGTTTCAGCTAGGTTTTTGGTTTTACCGAAGCTAATCCTGTTTTGAACTTGAGTTGATGACATATATGTAATTACCGGTTTTTACTTGTGATTTAGATAGCAGCAGTACTTACCTTACGGTAAATATATTGCCACTTAACCTAAATT
>DMPB01000121.1:7539-7853 GCA_003456175.1 Chitinophagaceae bacterium
CACTTAACCTAAATTAAAGGACGGCAAAAGTAGTAACAAAGCATGTACATACCAATTTTTTTCCCCAATGGCATAAAATTTGGTGAAGCAGCGGCCAAATTTTCCCCTATCACTGCTTTTTAAACCCTTTTTTATAAGTAGCTAGCACACTATTGATGTAAGAAAAACAATCTTGCAAGCCGCCACGAAAAAAATTGAAAAAAATCTGTGTAAAAATTTGGAGATATCGGCTACAATATTACTTTTGCCATCCCAAATCAAGAACACGTTTCAAGATGCGGTTAGGATGGTCCATGGTGTAACGGTAGCACTAC
>DMPB01000101.1:0-730 GCA_003456175.1 Chitinophagaceae bacterium
GGACTCCAAGAAGTGCCATTCCACGTGGTAGTAGTAACATCGGTATTCCTGAATACAGAAACCATGGCAGAGTTAACGCTAGTGACTGCTATATCGGATTTTGAATCGCCATCGAGATCGCCAATTGCAAGCATACGTGGCTGATCGTTGGCAGTAAAATCGACTCTAGGTGCAAAACTACCGCTGTTGATGACACCTGCAGTCGTTGTATTACGTAGTATCGACAATTTGCTATCGGCATCGGCAATCGTCACCAAATCTGGCTTACCGTTGCCATCGAGATCGCCAATGGCTACCGCATTAGGATTAGTACCAGCTGCAACAGTTACGGCGGCAGCCAAACTACTACTATTAATAACGCCAGATGTAGCCGTGTTTTTGAAGATAGAAAGCACACTGTTACTATAACTGGCTGTAACAATATCGGCTTTACCATCGGCATCGATATCGCCAATTGCTAGTGAGGTAGCGTTCGTTGCGGTAAAATCGACTTTTGCAGCAAAACTCCCGCTGGTAATTGTACCGCTGGTAGCAGTGTTTCTGAATATAGAGATGGTACTAGAACCGCCTACTGCAACAACGTCTAACTTACCATCACCGTCTATATCTGCTACCGTGGCCGCTAAAGCCTGTGTCATGGTGAAATTAACCCTCGCAGCCAAACTACCGCTGTTGATTGCACCAGCAGTAGCTGTATTTCTAAATACGGCTATGTTGTTATCACTAAAAT
>DMPB01000101.1:1007-1199 GCA_003456175.1 Chitinophagaceae bacterium
GGTCTGCCATCGCCATCGATATCGCCAATCGCTAACCTTCTAGGACTTGAGCCTGTTGTGAAATCGACTCTTGTTTCAAAACTACTACTAGAAATAGCACCAAGTGTTGCATTGTTTCTAAATAACGAAATGCTATTTCCCAGATTATTCAATACTACCAAATCTAACTTGCCATCGCCATCGATATCTGCG
>DMPB01000101.1:1441-1615 GCA_003456175.1 Chitinophagaceae bacterium
ATCTGCGAAAGCTACGCCATTAGGACCTGTAGAAGTTCCAGTAGAAAAATCTACCCTACTCGAAAAACTACCGCTTGAAATGCTGCCGCTTGTAGATACATTTCTAAATATGGAAACAACACTATTAGAAAAGTTAGTTACGGCCATTTCAGGCTTACCATCGCCATCTACATC
>DMPB01000101.1:1850-5946 GCA_003456175.1 Chitinophagaceae bacterium
CATCGCCATCTACATCGCCAATAGCAACTGAAGAAGGCCCCCAAGTAGTTAGAAAATCTTGTTTTGCAGCAAAATCGGTTGTGGTAATTCCTGATTTGACAGGACTAAACATAGGTGTGAAATTAACCGTACTTGAACGAGCAAATCCGCCAATAGTATTTAATACGCTGATAGGTGCATATGTTGCCCCAGTAGGAACAGTTGCAGTGATACTTGTTTCAGTAGCAGCAGTAACCGTTGCTTTGGTGGCACCAAAAAATACAATGTTACTGGCCAGTGTTGTATTGAAATTTGTTCCTGTAATGGTTACCGCATCGCCAGGCTTAGCAGCTAAGGGTGAAAAACTTGTAATGGTAGGCGGTGCAATTTCTCTAGTAACTGTAATGGTATATGTTCGGGTGGTACTACCATCTTGTGCAGTTACAAGCACATCAATAGTGTTGTTGCCCATGTTTAATGTAAGATTACCCGATGCATTACCACTTGTAACTGTTGTGTAAGTTCCACTATTAACACGTACTTGAATAGTAGCACCGCTGTGTTCTCTTGTGGGTGTAACTGTAACTGTTGTAGCAGCATTCGACACATTAGCTGTATAACTTGTAGTACCACTTGCAAAAGTTGGACTCAACGTACCTGTACTTAAACTAAGTGCTGATAAATTAGCGTTAGTAGATAGTATTAAAGGATAATAAACACTTTGATTGTTCTCTAAATTCTGCCGCTCTGTAGTGGTTAATTCTACATTCATAGCAATAGCCTCGCTTATAAAGCCATTCAAAGGCTCATTGTAAGCACCATAAATACCCATTTGTAGTTTTAAAGGAACGCCTTTATTGTTACTACTTGTTTGACTTACACCGTTACGCCAAGATGTACAACTGGCAGTAGTGGGTTCAATTACGGTAAACACCTCTTGACGAGTTAATGACCATGGAGCAGCTATTTGATGATTCCACCCGCTTGCATACCATCCATGAGTATTTCCGTAAGGACCAATCAACCAATTATTAGTGCCTTGTACCGCACGGCGAAAACCTGTGCTACTAGAATTGCTACCTGCTACTACACTCACTGATAATGGTAAGGCGGTGAGATAATCTGACCCACTGAAAAACATACCATCATCTCCATCGAAATAAACGGCAGGCTGCTCACTTCTTCTATAGATAACACCCGCATTGATAATACTAGGTTGGTTAGAAGCACTTGTAACAGTTAGGTTTCTACCATTACCACTTTGATCGTACCAGATAGTAATAAACCCATTACCGCTACCTACGAAAGTTTTAAGTGTAGTAGTATCTAAGTTGCCACTAACCGTGAAGCCAATATCTTGTGTAGTATTATCGCTACTCCTACGAACCTGTACTGCATTGCCGCTGTAACTACTACTTAATTTGCGTAAGCTATAAGCAGATGCAGGAGGCGAAGCACTCGTTAATCCGGCATTATCTAGGGTATTTTGTGCGAGCACCGATGATGCGATCAAAGTTGTGTATACAATGAGGATACAGATGAAGTGAAAACGCTTCATAGAAGTAGTTTTAAGCTATTACTTAGATATAAGCATACAAGTGTTATAGAACACACTTCTTAGTCATTTACACACGTGCCGATATACATCATCATAGGCAAAAATGGCAGCATATCTTAAAGTAATTGGCGTGTTTAAATTCAGAATCGCAGAGAACTAACTAAAGGTAATCATAAAAACTAGTTATACAAATAATCTTTAACACACACATATTACAACTACAGCAATACTTACTTGTACATAAAGATGCCATGTTAAATTAACATGGCATCTTATTTCATCATTCTTATTGGTCATTTACCTTACGGTAAATAAGTATGTACTACACAACTGTAAGTATGTTGCTATACAACATCGTATTGTACTAATGAATAAACTTCAACACTTGGTTATTGCTTGCAGTAGCTAAGCGTAACAAGCAAACATGCTGCTTAGGTAGCTGCACTGGTATATGAATGTTATTCACACCTTGCTTTAGATATACTTCTTGTTGTTGCACAGTGCGACCATCGGCACTTATAATGGTAATGAATGCTTTTTCATTTTGCGTTGCATGTATCACCAGTTGCATTTGATTCGATTGAATAGCAGCGATACGCATAGCAGTGGTTGCATCATAACCTATACGTTCTACAACTGAGTATTTAAAACTACCATCTTCATCTACCATTTTCAACTTGTAATAGGTAGTACCTGTTAAGGGTTTCGGATCTAAGAATTGGTATGCTCGTGTTTGCGAACTAGCACCCAATGCACTTACTTTACCAATGGTTTCGAAATTGCGACCATCGGTCGATTTTAAAATTTCAAAATAGGCTGCATTACGTTCTTCTGAAGTTGCCCATACCAATTGTGCCGACTGCTCTTTTTTTACTGCATTGAAATACAATAACTGCAGTGGTAATGAAGTACCACTTTGAAGTTGTATGTTATCAATAATAGGTGCTTCTGTAAATTCAATCGTATTCAGCCCCGGCAATAAACTTGCAGATAGCATGGTTGACCCCGGTGAACCACCTTGAAAACACCATTGCGTACCTGATGCCGGAATCGTAGTAGTAACACCATCAGCATAATTAGTAGCAACAGTAATATTTCTGCTGGTAGTTGAGAAATAACGAAGTTGAATATTATACGTACCAGCTGTATGTACCACTACATGATGATAAGCTGTTCTTTGATTGCCTGTAACAGCCGCTACCATTTGTCCACCCGATGCAGTAGCACATGTAGATGTAGTTGGTCCAAATAACACAGCTCTCGATTCTGCTTCTAAATTAGTGTTGAGATTGTGCGTAAGCAATTCTGTATTATCATAGTTTCTAGTGATGGCTGGTGTTGAAGCACTGAAATTACGATAAGCGGTTCCAATAGGCGTTAGATTACCATTAGCATCTACTGGTGGCAATGCAGGAGGAAAAAAATAAGCATACCGCTCTACAAAGGGTTGTGCTTCTAACCAAGGCAACGCCAAGGCGATGAATGCTTCATGTGTTGCCGATGTTGTGTTTCTATTCGCATTGAACTCGGTAATCCATATAGGCTTACCGTATGTTGCATATACACGATTTACATAGTCTTTAAAGCGATTAAACAAATTGGTTACGTTCGGTGCTGTTTGTCCGGTACCATTCCAGTTACCCCAATCATACCAATGTATGGCAACATAATCTACACGTGTATTGGCAGCTCTTGTTGCAGCCATGAACGTTTTTTGCCAAGTCCATACTTTATCTTCTGTAGTTGCTGGCGAGCCTAAGCGTAAGCCTGTTGCTGCCAAGTTAGCATGTAAGGTTGCCGCCTCCGATTCTACAATATTTGCCTGATCTGTATTATCAGGCTCGTTGAAAGATAGTAGATGCGTTACATCGGGCTTATTAATATATCCTGTAATTCTTGCCTGATCTGTTGCTGATACTCTTCCCCAAGCCATCAATGCATATTCACGACTAGGCAAGCTTACATCGTTGGGTCCCCAATCGTAGAACCAGTCTACATTCAATAAATCTATTTGACTATTCACTTGTAATCCAGCACCTTTTTTCTTTGTATTCCTAAAAGGCAACACTCTAATGAACGATACTTTATCATCTAGCAATGGATTAAGATTCACATTAATATCACTTACTGCAGCAATAAATGTATAGGCATATCCTGTACCATTACTATTCTCTGCTAATACAGCCATATAACCTTGCTGTAAAGAGATAGATGAAATGGCATTGTTCAAGTTACCCGGAATAGTAGCATCTGTATAAATAGTACTAACTACACAAGTGCCAGAGGCTCCTGTTCTCCCTGGATTTTGATAGATGGTTAATTGAGCTATTACTTGTTGCCCTAATAAAAATTGGCACAAGGAGTATGCTACAACAACACACACTTTACGACTTCTACAAAATAGGAACATGGGTGTTTTATAAAATGTAAACAATCAAATTATTTTTTATGCTGGCGCAACTTCTTTATCCCATACGCCGCCGTACCAGCAAGTAATAATGATACACCACCATCGATTGGTACATCCTGCGCCGGAGATGGCTCATCGAAGGTGTCGGG
>DMPB01000137.1 GCA_003456175.1 Chitinophagaceae bacterium
GCAGCCATAGCCAACGGGCAGAATGCGTCACATAAAAAACTTTCTCGGCTACATATTCATTTTTGTCTTCAGGGTCGGCTCCTTCATAGTCGCCTTTTCCTTCTCTCAGTTTGTTGTACAATTCTTCAAAAGCATCAGAGATGTATTTCAGGAATATCAGTCCTAAAACTACATGCTTGTATTCGGCTGCATCCATGTTTTTACGGAGCTTGTCAGCCGCTTTCCAGAGCTTTTTCTCTAACGGTTCTTCTACTATTTCTTTTGCTTTTTTAGCCATTATTCGGTCTTAATATTTATGATAGCAATGATTGCATCGGAATTTGTCGAATAATTTTTTCCTCAAAAATTACATCCTTGTTTAAAGCGGTAACACGCAATAAAAGTCGTGTTACATTAGGCTGTTCAGCCCTCTTTTTCTCTATTATACTTCTGTAATTTAAGTCGCGTACTTGTAACCTTGCTTGTGCTGCCTTCAAAGCAGCATTTACATCGGCATCCTTAAAAACCTCTACATATAACGTAGCATTTTTCGTTAAAGCTTCCGTTATACGCCTTTCATTCGTGTGCATAATGGCAAAGTATACAACAGGTAGTGTTGTTGGTACAAATGAGTTGATTGTTCCCACCTCAGGCACTGCAATAGCTGTAGTATTAGGTGTTTCAGTACTCGCAGATTTTGGAATACTTTCAGAAGCAGGCTTAGCAGGACTTTGCTGCACTACAGCAGCAGCTTTTAGCTCCTTTTGCTCCTTATAATAGCCGTAAATGATTAGGGCCACCAACACCACTACCACCAATAGTACAACTGTTCCCATAGGTATTTGCTTACTTGATGCTTACTTTAGTTTTCGCATCAATATTTACACGTTTATCAAAAACAATATCAACATAATAAGCTTCGTTCGGTGCTCCTTTTAAAGCAACGGTTTGTCTGCCAAATTCTACCCCACTACCATCGAACAGCTTTACAGTAATGGTACGCTTCACATTTTTTTCGAAAACAAAGTACACACTCAAAATATTATCAGAAGCATCGTTACTACTTGCTACTAAAATTTTACCCATACCAATGCCTGCTGCTGTAAGAGCACTATCGATTTCAACCGATGGTTGCAGACTTTCGGCTACGCCCTTTGAAACACCCTCTACAAATTCAGAGCTTGTTTTAGCTACCACTTCGCCTGTTTTATTAACGGTTGATTTGGCTTTTTCAGATACCGTTTCACAACTCAATAAGCTAAGTGCTATACAAGAGAGCAATAAATACTTCATAGTGTAATATTGTTAGTTTGGTATGGCTGCATTGTTATCATTTACCGTAAGGTATTAACTAATATCGTGTGCAAAAATTTTATGCCAAGGTGTTCTTCGAATGCTATCGAATACCAGCCAAAAAGCAGCAATGCTTAGCAACATACATAACATGATTACCCACGTAAAATGATACAAAGCATAATGCCCAAAACCAGTAATTACGGGTATTAAAAACAAAATGAGTGAACGTATGAAGCTACCTGATTTTTGACTGGTAGTTTGCCCCTGCGTAAATGGAAAACTACGTATTGATAATTTCACGTTTATTGCGGCTATGAGTAATACATTAAACAACCCAAACATTAAGTTTGGCAGAATACTTACGCCAACAAAATACAAACCGGGAAGCACCATTAACGCAACAATAGGAATGTAAAATTTGAACACCACTGCCTTGGCCATTCCGGCAACAATATCGCCTGGCTTTTGAATAGGTGTGGTATAATACACCCATGCAGCTTTAAACTTATCGCTGTATTGCATTTGTTGTATGGCTGTCATCATTACAAAGCTGGTACTATACACAGCCATAATTAATATAATTTGAATGGTATTAGCATCTATAGCAGCAGCGGTTAAATTACCGTTACTACCATTCCTCATAAAAATGATAATAGCATATACTAGTATGTACCCAATACTAGGATATACTTTTAACATAAAATCTTTACTACGGCCTGTAATAGCCCATGCTGTATTAAACGCCCAGCGTTGTAATGGGTTACCATAACAAGCCCAACGTGCAAGTGCTTGTCCGAACGATTTTTTTGAAACTTGTTTTTGCTGTTGTGCTGTAGCTGCAACTTGTGGCCCATCGCCACCACTGCCACTAATCATACTAAGTTTGCGATTAAAGCTTGGTGCTAAAAACTTAGCTACAATCCACATCAAAAAAGGAGGCAATACCAATGCCATGGCTGTACCAACATACATATTAGTAGTAGCTGTTAAGCCCATTAACACTTGCCATGCAGCGGCAAACCAATACGATGGTGCTGCTATAATACCAGTATAGCTATTAACGTTGAATTTTTCAAAACCATCGTTACCAATGAGGCGTGGCAATACTTGATATGCAGCATAAATTAGTATGGCAAAAACAATTTGTATCCAGCTAATAATTCCCTGAAACTTTTGCGGCGTGGTAACTTTCAGGATGAATATATAAATCGCATTGATTAAAAAAATAGTAAATAGTGTTGCAAGTAATAGTAACGGCAACATAGGTACCAAAGCCAAAATACCTTGCGTAATACCTATGTAAATAAGGCCGGGCAAAGACATAGGTAATACTAACTTACACACATGAATAAAAATGTGTAATAGCCTAGCAGTAACAACTGTAATATCGCTTACGGGCTTAGGCATAATAATGTAGTTATCTCTCACATCTATCAATACCGAAGTAAAATCAGATATTAACGTACTTGCCAACATAAAAATGAACATGGTAAAGAACACCGTTAAATGTGTTACCATGTCGTTACCAATTGCAAAGCCAAACAAAAACATACAGCCCAATATGGTACTTATAAGCATAGTGCCTAAGGTAGCACCCGAAATAGGCTTATCTTTTTTGTTACGCTGTGTTTGGTGTACCGTGGTAGGTCTGCGATCATCCATGGTAAGTTTGATACGCAGAATCGCCTCGAGATGCGGTATGTGCACCCCTAGCCTTTGGTATAATGGCTTGCCTAGCATAGCCACCGATAAGAAAAAACGATTGAATATATGCATAGCCTTACGGCAAATGAGGTTACAAGAAATTAAACTTTATTGAAATGCTTCCATCAGCTGACTAGCCGCATCGCTAAGTCCATCTTTCGCTGTAAGGTGTGCAAATATTTTTTCTAAGCTAGCATCGCCTTGTTGCGCTTTTAACTCTTCGAAGCTACCATCGGCAATAACAGCTCCTTGATCTATTAACACAATACGGTCGCTTACTTTTTCTACTACATCCATCATGTGGCTGCAATAGAAAATTGTTTTACCGTCTTGTGCTAGTTTGCTAATCAACTCTTTAATAATAATAACGCTATTAGCATCTAAACCACTTAAAGGTTCATCTAACACAATTACATCGGGGTTGTGTAACAAGCCGCTGGTAATAAGCACTTTCTGCCGCATACCCTTGCTAAAGCTATCCATGCGCTGGTCTACATTTGCCGTAAGGCCAAAAGCACCCAACATTTTAAGCATACGCTCTTCTACCAAGGCTTCGGGCATATTGTACAATGCTCCCATAAAATGCAAAAACTCACGTGGCGTAAGCACATCATATAATTCTGCGAGTTCGGGCACATAACCGATCGATTGTTTAACGGCTTGGGTATCGTTTTTAAGATTCACCCCTTTCACCCAAACCTCACCTTCGTAATCGCTGATGAGACCGGTTAAAATTTTAACGGTAGTACTCTTGCCAGCCCCGTTCGGACCAATATAACCAATTACTTGCCCGGGATACACCGTAAGATTGATGCCTTTAAGCACTTGTTTTTCGCCGTAATATTTCTGAACGTTATTAAGCGTGATGATAGGTTCCATGTAGGTAAATGTAGTGCAGTACCTGCTACAACAAATACACTTTAAAAAATATTTATCAAGTACATGCTAATGCCTTACGGCAAATGAGGTATCGTGGCAAAATAGGCCGCTTCATCTGCCAATGGTAAGTTCGGGTATTGCGCTTGCAATTGTTGCACTTTTTGCAACATAGTAAGCAAAAACTTCCGATGTTCTTCGCTATAAGGGTTTAAAGGTTTATGCTTGTATGCCACTTGTATTTTTTGAAGCTCGTTCATTAATTGCTGTGCTTCGGGCGTAAAGCAGGTTTGTGTGAAGTGCGATAACACAAATTGTGTGGCTTGATAGTTGGGGTGTGCCATATCAACATCGTAAAAACGATAGTCGCGTAATACATCGATTACCAATTCGTATGCAGGAAAATAATACAGCCGATTAAATTTTTGCACCAAATGATGCACTGTTTCGAGCAAGCGAGCTTTACTACGATTATTGTCTACTACCCCATCTCTAATATGCCGAACAGGACTAATCGTAAAAATAACCTTCAGTTTCGGATTAAAATGGAAGAGTTTATATAAAGTACTATCGAGTGCTGTGGTCATAGCCTCTATGGTACTCATATGTTTTAGGAAGGTTTGTGCCGGTGCTTTATGACAGTTAGCTACTGGTTTAAACTGTTCGTGTACCAGTTTGTAGATGAACGATGACCCTAAAGTAATAATCAACCAATCGGCATTTTTTAAAAAATGATGCGCTTCACTTACAGAAGCGTTCATGCCTGCTAAAGCAACATCGGCTTTGTAATGCGAAAAACGTGTATGAAACTCCCAGCTATGCCAAGCATCGTTCAGTTGAAATAAATCGCTTAACTGGTATTCATGTTGATTGATATAACGCTCTAAACTATTGCATACCGCTATTGGGTCGAATAAAATACCATGTGGATTTTGCAATACATTCAGCTTCACTTGATGTAAATAATTACCAATATGCTCCGTAAAGCAACTGCCAATAAGCAATATCTTTTGCTGATAATCGATAGGTGGTGTAAGTGGCGCTATATGAATAGGTACCTGAAACTGCATAACCGCTGTAATATGCTGCGAAGAAACAAACTTACTAGCATAGGTGCAGCGAACACTTATCTTTGCAAGCATGTTTCATAGCAAAAAGAACATCATAGCAGGGCGAAACCCCATTATAGAAGCATTACAAAATGCACAGTCGTTAGATAAAATCTTGATGTTCAAGAATGCAAGCGGCGAAGTAATACAGCAAATACGCCTGCTAGCACAAACAGCGCAAGTACCTATTCAATATGTACCAAACGAGAAGTTGAATAGTCTTACCAATATTAATCATCAGGGAGTTATTGCATTTAAAAGTAGTGTTAGGTATCTAGACTTACAGGAAGTAATCGATTTTACAGTTGGAAAAGGTGAAACACCTTTGTTTGTAATGCTCGATGGTGTAACCGATGTACGCAATATTGGAGCTATTGCCCGAACGGCTCTTTGTTCTGGTGCTCAAGCACTTATTATACCCGATAAAGGTGTAGGCGCCCTTAATGAAGATGCTATGAAAAGCAGTGCCGGTGCACTAGAGCATATTCAAATATGCCGTGTAGGCAGCTTATTGAAAGCCATTGATACATTACACCTCAATGGCATACAGGTATTTACGAGTGAAATGAAGGCAGCTACCAAAGTATTTGAACTACCGCTAGCTGCACCTTGCTGCATTGTAATGGGTAATGAAGAAAAAGGTGTACAACCTTACATTTCAAAAGCCGCCGACCAACATTTTACTATTCCCATGCTGGGTAGCTTTGATTCTTTAAATGTATCGGTAGCTTGTGGCATTATATTGTACGAGGC
>DMPB01000202.1:0-942 GCA_003456175.1 Chitinophagaceae bacterium
CATAACCTGTATTAGCCATGGGTTGCCCGCAGCAAGTTTGATGTAATGGATACACTACTTCGCAACCGAGCTTTTCTAATAGCTCCAAACTTGCAATAGCAACATTAGGAAAAAACTGATCAACGTAGCATGGTATAAATAGTTGTACTCGCATGCGTAACACAATCGTTAATGAATGAGTGAAATTAGTACCGACTTCTTTTATATACTACGTCTGTTTTAACCAAAAATGATGCTATTTTAACTATTTTGCAATCACTTTTTCATTAAAAAAGTTAATATTAACCAATTGAAGCCAAAACCACTTAAAGTTAGTATTGCACCGAGCACTACCATAAGTGTACGTTTCGATGCTTTACCCTATTTCTATAAAGAGTTACATTTTCATCCTGAGATTGAAATTGTGCTTGTACACAAAGGAACGGGAACACAGTTTGTAGGTAATACACTCAAACGTTTTAAGGATGGCGACCTTACATTATTGGGTAGTAATGTCCCACACTTATGGAAATGCGATGATGCTTATTTTAAGCAATCAAAAAAGCTAAAAGCAGAAGCTACCGTTATTCACTTCTTACCAGAAACTTTTGGAAATCAATTTTGGTCACTGCCAGAAAATGAAAAAATAAAACAACTATTTGAGCATGCACAACACGGCATCAACATCATCAAACAAACCAAAGTAGAAGTAGCCGCTTTAATGCAGCAAATGCTGCAAGCAAGTGCAACTGAGAGATTAATACTTTTACACCAACTGCTACACATCATTTCTATTTCAAAGCATCGAAAGCTCATAAGTAGCAAATCAATAGCAGTTGCTAACACAAAAGAAAACAATCGTTTCAACAATGTACTTCAATACCTTACCAACCACTATACAGAACCTATCGATTTAGCTACTATCGCTAAAGTGGCGCATCTTACCCCCCCTGCATTTTGTAG
>DMPB01000202.1:1173-3221 GCA_003456175.1 Chitinophagaceae bacterium
CCCCCCTGCATTTTGTAGGTACTTCAAGAAAAGAACAAAACAATCATTTTCAACTTTTTTGAAATTATTGCGTATGCAACATGCATGTAAGCTGCTTGCTGAAACAGACATGCCTGTTGGCACCATTGTATACGAAAGTGGTTACAACAATGTTTCTAATTTCAATAAACACTTTAAGGAAGTAATACAACAAACACCTCTTACCTACAGAAAGCAATTCAATTAACTTACAACTTCAAAAACTTTGCTTTATAACTTCTTTTATCGTTACTAACAATAAGCAGGTAAGTACCTTGTGGTAAATATGAAGGCAATAATAACTTAACCATACTTCCGATAGCTAATTTATTGGCAGATGCATGTACTCTAACACCGAATTGATTGAATACTTGAATCACATATGTATGATTGTTAGTAGACTGCGATTTAGGCAACTGTATTGTTAACTCGTTTTGAACTACAGGGTTTGGGAAAATAGAAGCGGCAACATCTGCTGTGAAAACAACCAAAGTGGTATTGCTTATCTTATAACTACCATCTTTTAAAACTACCCATACACGATAATAGTTCTTACCATCAAAAGCTTGATAATCTTGAAACTTGTATGATGTTGCGTTACCATTTACGTAAGTAGTATCGATAGTAACATACTGAATACCATCATTACTTTTTTGTACTAAAAATTTTGCTACACTTCCTATATCAGAAACCTTCCATTGCACATTTATATGATAAAGGGCCTTAGCAGCAGTTGCTTGTATAGCTAATGGAAGTGCCCCTTCAATGAGGTTAATATTGGTTCTGCCTACAGTATCTATATCGAAAGCTACTACCCTTGTAGTACCATTATTGGTTACAATCAATCTTGTTCTGTCGGCATTCCAAGTTGTTATTGGCAATGCTTCTCCTTGGTTATATGCCAACAACATAATCTTAAACTGTGGATCAATGCTATTACTTTCAATCACTAAACGAGGCAAACGATTATTCGGCGTAAGGTTACTAACAGGGTTAATAATAGAATCAATATAACCAGGCAATGTTGAATCAAGTGGGTTGTTATTATTTAATACGCGTACTAAAAATCTACGATTACCAGTAGCAGTTGGCTCTCTGAAAATAATATCATTTCTAAATCCATTTGCAGAACGCTCAACGATTCGAGCTTCAATGATAAGATCATTTGCGATTTGAGCTACCCATTTAAAATTATTGATACTACTATCTTTTTGCACATCATCTGCAATAATAACATAAGGTCGAGTATCCATAATCATTGCTGCTGTTCTATATACTTTTCGCATTACTCCATTTACGTAAGTAGTTTGTACATATCGATTATAATATGGACTATTAGCATTCCATGGATAATTGGTAACAGCTAGTTTATCGTATAGAGGAACATCATCAAAAGGATAGTAAGGAGCATAGCGAAAACTATTCAAAGAACGTGTTACCTTTTTATAAGTATTACTCAAGAAAGGATGATGATTTTGAAAACCTCCGAACGAACCATGCCATATATAGCTGTAGGCATCACGAGCATCTCCAGCTATAGTAACTATACTTGGTTGTTGATTAAATGCTACTATCTTACCTGGTACTACCATCATTTCTTCTGTACGATCAATAGTTGTATCACAACTTGCACCAACGTTGTTCACTAAAATTCCAGAACTAGCACCAGTATACGCTGCACGATAATAATTACTATTGGCATTGGTGGTTATACGCGTAATCCATATTCTGCCCAAGGCGCTGTATAGAATATCGTTCTTATTCGCATAAGGGTGCCCACCCATATCTTGCCTATTGTGAAAGAAAAGTGCTGCGGCTTGCATACTACTGCCACTTCTAATAGTTGCCATTCCTCCAATACTATCAAAATAAACATGGTTATTGTGATATACTTGCTGAGCTTGTGTAGCAATTGTGGATGGCGAATAATCTGTAATGAAGGCTGGAGCGTAGAGATGATTCCAATAAGTAGGCTGACTTAAGGATGTTCGAAAAGCATCTTGATAAAAATAATAATGACTACTTCCACT
>DMPB01000167.1:0-9827 GCA_003456175.1 Chitinophagaceae bacterium
TACCATTCAATGGTTTCAAGAACGTGGTGTAACCATTGTTGCAGAAGCCGATGGTAGAATGTTTCCAAGTACCAACAGTTCGGCTACCATTATTGAATGTTTGATGCAAGAGGCTAATAAGTATCGGGTACAGTTTTTAATGCATAGAACAGTGCAAGCCATTACACCAAGCCAAGATGCTTATTTGGTTACAACCAATAACGAGCAATGGCATGCACAAGCAGTAGTAGTAGCATGTGGTGGCTTCCCAAAGTTGTCGCAGTTTGAATGGTTGCAAAACTTACAGTTGCCTATTGCAGCTCCTGTTCCAAGCTTGTTTACTTTAAACACACCAAAGCATCCTATTACAGCATTAATGGGCGTAAGCGTTGCCGATACTATCGTTAAAATTGCTGGAACAAAACTACAGCAACAAGGCCCTGTACTTATTACACATTGGGGCTTAAGCGGTCCGGCAGTATTGAAACTCTCTGCTTATGGTGCTCTGCATTTAGCAAGTGTACAATATCAGTATCAGGCTATTATTAACTGGTTGCCATCTTACAACAATGAAACCCTAAAACAATATTGGATGCAGTTGCGGCAGCAATTAGCAGCACAAGTTATTGCACATAAAAACCCTTTTGACTTGCCCAAACGTTTGTGGGAGTTTCTATTAACCGAAGCCGGCATACAAGGCCACTTGCGTTATGCAGATATTACTGCGAGTATGCAACAAAAGCTTATACAAAAGCTTGTACAATATGAGTTGCCGGTATACGGCAAAACCACTTATAAAGATGAGTTTGTAACGGCCGGCGGTGTTGAACTGCAATCGATAGATGCTAATACAATGGAGTGTAAGCAGCACCCCAAACTGTATTTTACAGGCGAAATTTTAAATGTAGATGGTATTACAGGCGGCTATAACTTTCAGCATGCGTGGGCTAGCGGATGGTTGGCTGCAAAGCATATTGCCGCTACTTTATAGCATTTACCGTAAGGTATAAATATTATTAATGCGTTAACCTTACGGTAAATGATTATTCATCATGTAATCTCTACTTTACTCTGAACGATGCTATTGTAGTTTGATAGCTTGCAGGTAATGTACGAACAAGTTGTTGGGCATGTCGTACCTGATGCGCTGCATTAAATAGCAAGGTATCGCCAAGCTTTAACTTCACGAATGGCATGATAGAAATAGGTACACGCACCTTATTTAAATTCACCTGTCGAGCTAGCTCAATAATTTGTAACTGATCGTGTAAATGCTCAATAAAATCTTGTAACACTTCTGTAGTGGGCGGTGTTGTAACAGGGGTTGTTTTAGCAGGACTTTTCATTGTATTGGTAGGTAACCCTGATTGTGTATCGGTTAGCATACTTTTAGTGAAGTAGCCGCCAAGCCAGCCAGGTGTGAATGTATTGGCAGACCTATTGTAACTCGTATTTTGAATGGCTTTACGCATGGCTTGGTTGTAAAATGCGAAATACATGTTGAGGTGATGCAAGCATTGAACGGCACTCCATTTGTCGGGGCTGGGTGCTTGTTCTAGCAAATGTGTTGGCGTGTTTTGCCATTGCTCAATGGCAGTGTGCAATAACTGTTCGGTGCTGTTGCTTACAGCTTTAAAAAGGGTTTGGGTTGAAAAGGTTGGCATAACTTATTTTTTGTTGCACAAAGCTGAAGTTATCATCATAAAAAAATCTTGGTGCATACCAAGATTTTATAGTTTAATGGAACCTAGTAGTTTGCTGAAGGTTGTAGCATCAATACCCAAGTAGCTAGCTAAATATTTGTGCGGAATAAGTTGTAATACATGTGGGCTGCGTTGTAATAATGCTCTGAACTTTTCTTCTGCACTAAAACATTGTAGCTCTATTTGTCGTTCTAAAACGCCTGATAAGGTACGTGTTACAGCACCTAGTACAAACTGTTCGAAGCCTCTGTGTTGTAGCATCAACTGTTGTACTTGATTGAAATTAGTACGTAATAAACTGCCAGTAGTTAGACTTTCTACAAAGTACTTACTTGGTTGTTGTAATAAAAAGCTATCTGCTACGCCAGCGAAAGAGGGTGGGTAGAAAAAAACCAAAGTAGCATCGGCACCACGAGGCGATATATAGTAACTACGATATACACCTTCTACTACAAAGTACAGGTGTTTTTCAGTATCTCCCATTCGGGTGAGTAGAGTTTTACGCTTCACTTGCATGGGTGTCCATATACGGCTAAAATCACTCCAATAAGCTACTTCATTAGTGTTATTGCCATGTATTACACGATACAATGCCGATAAGCCTTTATCAAGTATATGTTGGGTTGATAGCAAGTACAAAAACTTTTGGCGTACAAGTTAAGGATTGTTGAAATGCATTGTTTTAGTAAGTAAGTCGGCAATACTTTTTGTACCTAATTTTTCACTAATATTTTTACGATGCGTTTTTACGGTAAGTTCACTTAAGTAGAGTTGTGTTGCAATTTCTTTACTTGTTTTGCCGGCAGCGATTAAGGCTATAATTTCTTTTTCTCGTTTAGTAAGTTTTAGTTCTTCTGAAATATGTTCTGTACTTCGCTTTTTATATACAATATTAGGGTCGAAGTATTGTTGATCATTTACAAGTGCTTGTAATGCATCTTCTAAAATTTCACGGCCTGAGATTTTTAATACATAAGCATCGCCTATAAATTGTTTTATGTCTAATTGAATATCTGTGGGTTGATACATAGATATCATCATCACTTTCAAATGAGGGAAATGTGCTTTAAGATTTGGTAATAATTCTAAACCATTAAATGGGGGTATTTTAATATCGAGTAATAAAATTTGAATGGCATGCTGGGCAATAAGTTCTACAAGATTTTTTCCATCACCTGTAATGAATGCAAGTTCAAGTGTTGGCTGTTGTTGAATAATATTACTTATGCCTTCAGCAAATAGCAAATGATCGTCAGCGATGCCTACTCGATAAACTTTCATGATTAAGTGTTTTAAATTCTACTGATAAGCTAAAACCTGCTTGAGGCGAAGTTTTGATTTGAAAAGTACCATTGAGTAGTTGTACGAGTTTTTCAATACTCTTTAGTCCAATACCATCAAAAGGTTGATTGGTATGAGAACCAACACCATCGTCTTCAATATAAATGGAGATGAGATCGTCTTCAAGTAATACTTGTACAATAGCTTCTTTAGCATGTGCATGTTTTAACATGTTTTGTAGTGCTTCTTGTACAGTACGGTAAATGATGATTTCATATTGAAAGTCGAGTGCTTTTTTATTACCTAGCCATTCAAGTTGAAGATTGAGTGATGTGCTCTGCTTTATTTGTTGTACAAGATCTTGTAATGCTACTTGTAAGCCATGATGTTGCAGTTTTAGTGGCGATAAGGCGTGGCTCATCTGCCTGATTTCATTACCTAAGGCAGTTATTTGATTTGCAAGTACTCCTCTGCCATCTTCAGTGAGTGGCATGGCATCGGCATGTAAGCGAAGTAGTCCTATATTGGCACCAACGGTATCATGCAATAGCGATGATATACGTTCTAATTCTTTCTCTTGCCACTGCGCTGTTTCTTTTAAGATATTATCTTGTATTCTAAAATTTTCTATGAGTAATCTTTCTGCTTCTTCTTTATAAGTTTTGTAGCGCCATGCAAGTGAAAAAGCGATGATAGAAGCTTCGATGGCTAACCCCCAATAATGACTGTGACTTGTAAATGAATTGGATACAATGAGTCCATTTTGATGAAAACTATAAATGCTGAAAAAAATTACGAGTACTGTAAACGATGTTACGGCAAAAATTGCAAACTGAATTTGCCTTAAGTAACAGTAGATAGCTTGAGCGAGAATAGTAATAAGCAATAATGGTGCAACTATTCGGTTCGTATATATCCAAAATTGTTGTACTTGATAATTGCCAGTAATGATGGTACTAGATACGGCAATTACAAATAATGCTACATAGCTTATTAAAAGCCTTTTGTTAAACGATAAAAGCTGTGGTGCAGTAATTTTTAAATTCAGGAATGAATTATAAAAGAACAATAATGGTACAAGGCTCACTGCAAATGATGCAGGCCTAATAACATCGTTCAGTAGTGGAAGGTTGGGGTATAGGTACTTAAAAGGTAAGCCAACATCTGTTGCGATATAAAATAATATGAGTAATAAATAAATGCTATACCAAAAATATACTTGCTGCTTTAGTGAACCATAGAGGTATACATTGAATAATAATATAAAGCATCCTATGCCTAAAAAAAGGCCTACTATTAATTTATTGGTTTGTGTTTTGTGTATATAGTAAGCCTCGCTGCTAAAAACAATAGGAATATCAAGTTTGGTATAACGTTTGTCGGCGGCAATAATGAGTAATTTGTTGTTTAATGGAATGCCATCGAAGGAAAGTGTATAATCTGTACTAGGTAGCGGACGACTTTGAAATACAAGATTATCACCCGTAATACCATAATGTTTGATGATACGATTGCTACTATCAACAAGCCAACAAGCAAGCTTGTTAATGTGCGGATTGGCAATGCTAGCGAAGTGAATATTTTGTGCTAGCAATGCATTCATAGGTATTTTCAGCCAGATGCATTTAGGTTGGTAACTTATAGGTATACCATCGTTGGTGGCTCTTTGCCAATCATTTACCGTAAGGTGTGTAGCAGTATCGCTGATGTGCATTGTTGCCGCATCGGTATATGTATAACTGAGCTGCGCTTGAGTTATAGACAAAGGCTTACCGTTCACAGATATTTGAATTTGTGCAAATACCGTGTGTAGTGTCAGTAATAACACAACCGTACATACAAGCCTAAGCTGCATGTTATAAAGGTAGCTGTAGTTGCGTGTAAGCGAACATACTAGCGGTAAAATACTCCTTTGTAGGTATATTAAAAAGGCGATGCATACTTGCATCGCCTTTTTAATGTGTAGTATTTTTAGCCTACTTCTGTAATACTTGCATTGGGTTGGTGCCACTACTTTGGCCACGTGTTGCTTGCTTCATTTTAAATATGCGTAGCTTGGTAGGTTCTTGCGTAGTGGTATCTTTTGGCCAAATATTGTTCTTCTCATTAATGTCGGCAGTTTCACGTAATGGATCTAGTTTCACTGCTGTTACTTGCTTGGCTTTTAAGAATACTTTGCTGATTTTATTTTCGTTCTTACGCCAGATTTGAGCCGGAATTCTATCAACTTCTACAGTGCCATCGGCGAAGGTCCACTCTACAATTACAGGCATTACTAAACCGCCTTTGTTGCTTACAGTAATTTCGTAGAGGTATTGGCCATCGAACTTTTGTTTGGTAGCTTCATCAATGTTTTCGAAAGCCATGCTAGCAGGCTTCCAACGATACGTAGAATCGTAAGCAATAATGCCTCTATCATACTTCCAATAAAAGTCGCGTAAGGTGGTATCACGGTCTGTTTCAAAAACTACAGATTTGTCTTCACGATTTCTAATTTTTGAAATGTCTTCGAAACTATTTACCACAGGGCGGTCTAAGCGGCGTTCTTGTTGTGGACGGTTAGGCATTTCTACCACGGCGTTAGCATCAATTTTAAAAGCACGAACGGTATCTAATGCTAAGTCTACTGGATCGGTATTATAGAACCAACCACGCCAGAACCAATCTAAATCTTCACCGCTAGCATCTTCCATGGTGCGGAAGAAATCGGCAGGTGTTGGGTGCTTAAATGCCCAACGCTGAGCGTAAGTTTTGAAAGCAAAGTCGAAAAGCTCACGACCCATAATGGTTTCACGAAGTATGTTTAAACCAGTGGCAGGCTTGCTGTAAGCGTTCGGGCCAAACTGAACAATATTTTCACTATTGGTCATAATAGGTTCTAACTGATCTTTAGGCAAACGCATGTAATCAGTTATAGTAAATGCTGGACCACGACGGCTCGGGAATTTGTTATCCCACAGTTCTTCGGTAAGGTACTCAACGAAAGTATTGAGACCTTCATCCATCCAACTCCATTGGCGCTCATCGCTATTGATGATCATTGGGAAGAAGTTATGACCTACTTCGTGAATAATTACACCTAGCATGCCATTTTTGGTGGCTTCGCTGTAAGTGCCATCTTTTTCAGTACGGCCATAGTTGAAGCAAATCATTGGGTACTCCATACCGTTAGAGGCCTCAATACTTTGAGCCACTGGGTAAGGATAGTTAATACTGAATTTGCTATACGATTGAATGGTGTGGCGTACTGCTTTAGTACTGTATTTTCTGTAAAGGCCATAAGCTTCTTTACCATACAAACTCATACACATCACCTTGCGACCAGCAACATTAGTAGCTAATGCATCCCAAACGTACTTGCGGCTGCTCGTCCAAGCGAAGTCACGAACATTCTCGGCTTTGTAGGTCCAGGTTTTAGTACCTGTAGCTTTTGTTTTTTCGGCAGCGGTAGCTTCGGCTAGCGTAACAATTTCAATAGGCTCGTTACTGGTTTGTGCTTTTTGCCAACGTGCTAAGCGTGTTGGGTTTAACACTTGTGCGTAGTTCTGACACTCGCCTGTAGAGGCAACAATATGGTCGGCAGGTACTGTGATATTTACTACATAATTACCAAAGGTTAAAGCAAATTCGCCCCTTCCGGTAAATTGATGGTTTTGCCAACCCTGGAAATCGCTGTACACACACATACGTGGGAACCACTGTGTAATAGTGAATAAGTGATTACCATCTTCTGGGAAATACTCATAACCACCGCGGCCACCTTGTGCCATACGGTCGGGTATTTTGTAATTCCAATCTATTTTGAATACTGTTTTTTGGCCTGGTAGTAACGCCGTTGGTAAGTCAATACGCATCATGGTTTTATTCACCGTATAGCGAATAGGCTTGCCCATAGCATCGGTAAGCTTGGTAATGTTAACACCAAAGCCATTATCCTTCTTTTCATCGGCCATACGCTCCAATTGACCCACGTTCATTGTGGTTTGGCTTACACTAGACGGATCTTGGTAGTTCGCATTTTTAGTGGTGCTATGCTCATTTTCATCGAGCTGAAGCCACAAATAGGTCAGTGGGTCGGGGCTATTGTTGAAATAGGTAACTGTTTCGCTGCCAAATAATCGAAGATTTTTTTCATCGAGGGTACAGTTAATCACATAGTCGGCACGTTGTTGCCAATATTTACTACCTGGGGCACCACTGGCTGTTCTGTACTCGTTGGGTGTTGGCAAAATAGTACCTAACTGCTCAAAGCGGTTGCCATGATTACTGTTGGGGTTATTACGAATATCTTGTGCTATAGCACCAATACTCAACACCAACAAACTGCAAGAAGCTAATAACGCTTTCATTACACTATCTGAATTTAAAATTTATACGCGTTGTGTTACCATTTGCAAGGCTAGTAATGCTATTACTACATTAATAGCGCCAGCAATATATTTATGCGGTGCTTTTGCCACATTTACCGTAAGGTACATGAGCAATAAAACACCTGAAACAATAATAATTTGTCCTAATTCTAAGCCAATATTAAAGGCTAGTAATGGCTGCCAAATGCTTGCCGATTGGCCGAGCATACTTTTTAAAAGGGTACTAAAACCGAGCCCATGTATTAAGCCAAAAAACAATGTTACGCCGTAAGCAATCCGTTGCTGTGTTGGAGTATTGGTAATGCACTTACGGGTAAATAAATTAAGCACAGCCATACATACAATACTAATAGCAATGAGCAATTCGGTAATATGCGATGGCATGGTAAAAATATTGGTAGTACTTAGTGCCAACGTAATGCTATGCCCAATAGTAAAAGCAGTGATGGCTACGAGTAGCTGCTTCCATGTTTTTGGTGAGTATTGCAGGCATAGGGCAGTAACAAAAAGAATATGATCGATACCATGAATATCGAGGATATGCTCAAAGCCCATTTGCAAGTAAAGCCCAAAATCGTTCATGTGCAGGTACTGTACAATTTAGTTCTTGGTAAATAGTAGTGCCGTAAACTATATTGCATTCGTCAAACTGCAAAAAATAATAGGTATTATGGCGGTATGGTTGTGTAAGTGGCTGCTGATAATGTTGCATCCGTTGTATGTAAGCGTAACTGATATTCAATATAATCAACAAGACAAACTGATCGAGTTGAGTGTTCGAATCTTCACCGACGATATGGAGGCTACCATCAAACAGCAGCATCCACAGCAAAAAATAGATTTAACACATCCGGCCAACCCCAAACAGGCCGATGCTTGGCTTAACGGCTACATTCAGCAGCATTTGCAGCTTAGTAGTAATGGTAAGTTATTACCAATAAAGTATGTGGGGTATGAAATTATCAGCGAAAGTGTATGGGTGTATTTTGAAACTGCCGCCATGCCTTTGCCTACGCAGTTGCAAGTGAAAAATACATTGCTGTACGACTATAAAAAAGAGCAAATCAATATTGTGCACACCAATATTGGAGGTGCTGAACGAACTACGAAGCTTACTTACCCAACAGCAGAAGCAAGTTTTAGCTTTCGTTAATCCATATCTTCTTTAAGTTCATCACTTAGGCGAACGAGAATTTTATCGATACGGTGGCCATCCATATCTATAATTTCAAAATCGAAGCCACGCCAATGTAACTTATCGGCTGTAGCAGGTATGCGTTGTAAATAGTGTAATACAAAGCCTGCTAGGGTATCGTAATCGCCCGCCTCATCTTCTAGCCATTCTGTTTTTTCAAAATTGCTTAAGAAATCGTAGAAAGGTATTTGAGCATCTACCAAGTACGAACCATCATCACGTCTAACAATTTCGTAATTGTCTTCGTGTTGCTCCGGAATATCACCGACAATAGCCTCAAGAATATCGTTGAGGGTAATAATGCCCTGAAGTGTGCCATATTCATCTACAATAAAAGCATGGTGCACTTTTGTAGCTTTAAACTTTTCTAGTACCTGATAGGCAGTATTATTTTCTGGCACATACATGGCAGGCTTTACTAGGGCACTAATGCTAGTATTCGCATCGGCTTTGAAAACATCTTTTAAAGTTACTACGCCTTTAATACTATCTATACTGCCGGCGCAAGCAGGATACACACTTTTAACCCTATCGCCATCGAAAGCTTTAACAGTGCTTACGGTTTGGTTAACATCTAGCCAAATAATATCGCTTCGGTGCGTCATTAAACTCGTGATATTTCTATCGCCTAAATGAAATACACGTTCAATAATTTCTTGTTCAGCCTCTTCAATCGCACCATGTTCAGTGCCTTCGTTAATGATGGCTTTAATTTCTTCTTCCGTTACTTGGCTATCGTTGGCTTTCAAATTGAATAACTTCACTAATAGGGTAGTGCTTGCAGAAAGCAACCAAATAAAGGGATAAGTAACCAGCATTACAACTCTCATAGGTGCTGCTGCTGCCTTCGCAATGCCTTCTGGGTTGCTTAAGCCTATACGTTTAGGCACCAACTCGCCTATTACTAACGATAAATAAGTAATAATAATTACCACACTGGTAGTCGCAAATGCATTTTTATAGGGTGCTGTTAAGGCAATGCCACCGAAGAAGTCAATAAAGCCAGCCTTCATGTGTTCGCCCGAAAAAATACCCGTTAAAATACCAATAAGCGTAATGCCTATTTGCACTGTGCTTAAAAAAGTATCGGGCTTGTTTGCCAATGCTAGTGCCGCTTTGGCTTTAACATCGCCTTTGGCAGCTTGGGTTTCTAGTTTCACTTTTCGGCTGCTTACCAAGGCAATTTCTACCATTGAAAACAAGCCATTCAGAATAATCAATCCAATAATGATAAAGAGTTCCGTCATTGAAGCGTCGCCTTCCTATGTTCAGGCGGTCTATACAAACATAAGGCATAGA
>DMPB01000167.1:10064-12147 GCA_003456175.1 Chitinophagaceae bacterium
ACATAAGGCATAGATGCTGTTACTACAACAATCGGTGGTGAATGGCTCGGTCAAATTTGCTCGGTTAGTGGCATTGGTTCGGTTGCATTTACCGTAAGGTATGCCAAAAAAAAGCAGCCCTAAGGCTGCTTTTCGTTATTGCTAAGAAGGTGGTATTAACCTTTAGCTTGGCCAAATTCTAGGTTCAAACGAATTTCAACATCTTTACCAACTACGGCACCACCTGCTTCAGTTAAAGTGTTCCACTTTAAGCCATAAGCCAAACGATCGATAGTTGTTACAGCTTTGAAACCAGCCTTTGTGTTACCCCAAGGATCTTTAACAGTACCACCGTAAGTTACTTTGAACTTCACACGCTTTGTTACATCGCGGATGGTTAAATCGCCAATAAGTTCGTATTCGTTACCTTTTACTTTCTTAAAGCTTACGCTTTTAAAAGTCATTTGAGGGAACTTTTCGGCATTGAAAAAATCGTCGCCCTTAAGGTGCTTGTCGCGGCCCTCATTGTCGGTGTTAATGCTTGTAACATCTACTGCGAAGTTGATGGTAGCACCCTGAAAATCGGCGTTAGGGCTAACAATGCTACCGTTGTACACTTTGAAATTACCTTCTACCTCAGAAACTACAAGGTGGCTAAC
Organism: Chitinophagaceae bacterium; assembly: GCA_003456175.1. Taxonomy (GTDB): domain Bacteria; phylum Bacteroidota; class Bacteroidia; order Chitinophagales; family Chitinophagaceae; genus UBA10646. The sequence continues at coordinate 10,703 of DMPB01000167.1, forward strand.
GGTGAACTTCACATTGCTGTGGCTAGCATCTACATTCCACTTGGTTTGAGCCGAAGCTACCAAAGTTACAAGGCTGAAGAGTGCAAAAAATACTTGCTTCATACGTGTTTTGTTTTTGTGTTTTTGTTTTGCAATATTATATACATGTATGTACATGTAATTGTTTAGCAAATGTGATAGTATCTTATGGCTAAAAAATTGATGTAGGATAAGAAATAACCTTACGGTAAAAGTTAACGCATTTGCCGTAAGGCGGTGGTATTTCTTACGCTTCGTAATTTTTCAAGCAGAGCAAGTAGCTTGGCCGTTATCTTTGCAGCCTATGGAACAAGTGTTGCAACAGATTGAACAGATTAAAGCAGAAATTGCCGCCTACGAAGCCCCTAATGCCGATGCTGTAGAGGCTTTCCGTATTAAATATCTTGGTACCAAAGGCCTTGTGAAAGCTATTATGGGTGAAATGAAAAATGTACCCAATGAAGAAAAGAAAGCTTTCGGATTACTTTTGAACGAATTCAAACAAACTGTTGAAGCTCGCTACGAAGCTTTGAAGGCAGCACAAGAAAGCCAAGCCGATACTGCCATTAACTTCGATATTAGCCTGCCCGGATACCCTACGGCAGTAGGTAGCCGCCACCCAATTAGCATGGTGCGTAACCAAATTGTGAGCATTTTTAAGCGACTAGGTTTTGCTGTAGCAGAAGGCCCAGAAATTGAAGACGATTGGCACAATTTCGGTGCCATGAACTTGCCTGAACACCATCCGGCACGTGATATGCAAGACACCTTTTACATTGCTCAAAACCCCGATTGGTTGTTGCGTACGCATACCAGCAGTGTACAGGCTCGTATTATGGAATCGCAAAAGCCGCCAATTCGGGTAATTTGTCCAGGGCGTGTATATCGAAACGAAACTATTAGTGCCCGTGCCCATTGCTTCTTTCATCAGGTAGAAGGGTTGTATATTGATGAGCATGTGAGCTTTGCCGACCTCAAGCAAACTTTGTACTTTTTTGTGCAAGAAATGTTTGGTAAAGATGTGAAAGTGCGTTTTCGTCCTAGTTATTTCCCTTTTACCGAGCCAAGTGCCGAAATGGATATTAGCTGTTTGATTTGTGGCGGTAAGGGTTGTAATGTATGTAAGCACACCGGATGGGTAGAAATTTTGGGTTGTGGCATGGTGCATCCGAAAGTGTTAGAGAATTTAGGAATTGATCCGAATAAATATACCGGCTTTGCCTTTGGTATGGGTGTAGAGCGTATTACCATGCTCAAGTACCAAATCAAAGATTTGCGATTGTTTAGTGAGAACGATGTTCGCTTTTTGCAACAATTTACGGCGGCACTGTAACTGAAACCTTAACAACCTTCACATAGTACAAACACAATTTTATGTTACCTAAGTACAAGAGAATTTTATTGAAACTTTCAGGCGAGGCGTTGCT
>DMPB01000167.1:12398-12632 GCA_003456175.1 Chitinophagaceae bacterium
CGAGGCGTTGCTTGGCAGTAACCCCAACAGCCGCGACCCATTTGATCCGAAGATTATTGAACAATATGCACAAGATATTAAAGCTGTAACAGAGCTTGGCGTACAAGTAGCTATTGTAATTGGCGGTGGTAACATATATCGTGGTATGAACGAAGCCGATAGTGGTATTGAACGTGCTCATGGCGATTATATGGGTATGTTGGCAACTGTAATTAATGCAATGGCTATGCAGGC
>DMPB01000025.1:0-4011 GCA_003456175.1 Chitinophagaceae bacterium
AATGGAGCATACAAAGTAAGCCAAGGTATGCTTGCTGAATTTGGCCCTAAAAGAGTAATTGATACACCTATTGCAGAATTAGGTTTTGCCGCTGTTGCAGTAGGCGCTGCACAAAATGGTTTGCGTCCTGTTGTTGAGTTCATGACTTGGAACTTCGCAGTATTGGCTCTTGACCAAATATTAAACACAGCTAGTAAAATGCTTGCTATGAGTGGCGGCCAGGTTGGTTGCCCTATTGTATTTCGTGGACCTAACGGTAGTGCAGGGCAGCTAGGAGCACAGCACAGTACAGCATTCGAAAGCTATTTAGCCAATATACCGGGTATTAAAGTAGTATCGCCAAGTAACGGTTACGATGCTAAGGGTTTATTGAAGCAAGCCATTCGTTTTGAAGAAGATCCAGTGATGTTTTTAGAGAGTGAAGTAATGTATGGCGACAAGTGTGAAGTGCCAGATGAAGAATACTACATACCATTAGGTAAGGCCGATGTTAAAAAGGCGGGTAAAGATGTTACGATTGTTTCTTTCAATAAAATGATGAAGGTTGCATTAGGTGCTGCAGCCGAACTTGAAAAAGAGGGCGTAAGTGCCGAAGTGATTGATTTACGCACTATTCGTCCGCTGGATTGGATGACAGTTTTAGAAAGCGTTAAGAAAACCAATCGATTGGTTATTGTAGAAGAACAGTGGCCTTTTGCAAGCATCAGCAGCGAATTAAGTTATCGTATACAAAAAGAAGGTTTCGATTACTTAGATGCACCCATCCGGCGAATTACAAGTGCCGATGCTCCTATGCACTACGCACCCAATTTAGTAGCGGCTTATTTGCCAGATATTCCGAGAACTGTACAATTGGTAAAAGAGGTGATGTACATGAAAAAATAAGCATTTACCGTAAGGTGAATGGATGTAATTATAAAGGTCGGTGTGCTAGCACACCGACCTTTATGTTATAAGCAACCTTGCAGTAAATGCTATTAGCGAAAGCTAATAAGCTCTACATCGAAAATTAAGGTGCAATTAGGGCCTATTTCGGCACTTACCAGACGATCACCATAAGCAAGATGCGGTGGAATAAAAAAGCGGAATTTGCTACCTGTAGGCATTAACTGTAAGCCCTCTGTCCACCCTTTGATTACCATATTCAATGGAAAACTGGCTGGTTGGCCTCTACGAACGCTGCTGTCAAAAACAGTTCCATCAATTAAAGTGCCATGATAATGACAGGTAACGGTATGGATGGGGAGCGGTTTATCGCCTTCGCCAAGGGTTAAAACTTCGTACTGTAATCCGCTAGCTAGTGTTGTTACTTCGCTTCGTTCGCCATTTTTGGCTAAGAAATCTTGACCAGCCTTTAAATTGGCTGCACTTTTTTCAGCTTTCATTTGTGCTAATTTTTCTGCTACGCCCATGAATAATGTTTGATCTGCAAAAATACGCTTTAGCCTTGTATGCTATTTATGATTAGCGTAGTAGTTATAATCGTTCAATAATGTTTGTAAAAAATCGAAGGGTTCTTGATATTCAGTAATGTTTAAAGCGTTTCTAATTTTTTCAGAAACAGTAATGGCATTATCGTAACTGCCAGAGCGGCTTGCATTGGCAGTAATGCCTTTAATAATGTTCATGTCGCGGTCAGACAAACGCATTACTTGTTGGCGACTATATATAGGTTGGTAGCTACTATCTATATGTTCGAAAACTGTATCGTAAATATTCGCTTGAATTTTTGTATCAATCACAATGGTTCCAGCAGCTAAATCGCCTAATCGCTGGTGGTGTTTGGTTACGAGGCTGCTAATGAGCCCACCCATGAAGAAAGTGATAGAAAAATCGACCGTTCTAAGCAGCCAGCGTAATAGATATTGATCGATACCCGGGCGGCTGCCATTATCGCTGATGACGCGAATGTGCATGAGTTTTTTGCCAATGCTTTGTCCATTTAAGCTTATCTCACAAATAAGATGGTATAATAAGATAGGAACCGAAACAATAATCCACATATACGAAATATTATAGCTGCTATGCAGTTCATCGGCTGTTTTGGTAGCTTGCTCCCTTGCTTCGTACCAAGCCATCAATTCAAATACGAGGTAGTAGTAGCCAAGTATGATCACTATATCTATCAACCAAGCGAACATACGCTTGTGAAAAGGTGCTAGCTCAAAGCTCAATTCAATATTAAAACTAGTTGGAATTTTTATTTGGTTCATGCAATAAAAAAGTAATTAAAGTTCCAAAGTAATTGATAAATTTCAGCACGAAAACTAAGAATCGTTGAGAGAAGCTCAATTTATAAAAATTAACCGTGAACGCTGGGTGCAAATTCAACAGCAGCCCAGTGAAAATGCCGATGAAACCGCTGAAGAATTTACACAACTTGTAGAAGATTTGGGTTATAGCAAAACCTTTTATCCAACCAGTCGTACAACAGATTTTTTGAATAAAGAAGCTAGCAAGCGTTATCTACGCATTTATGAAAACAGTAAAACAAATAAAGGTAAGCTGTGGCGTATTTTCAAAGAACGAATTCCTTTAACACTCTATAAACATAGATGGGTTGTTTATGGATGCTTTGTAGCGTTCATTTTATTTGTAGTTATTGGTGCTTACAGTGCTAAAAATGATCCTCAGTTTATTGAAGATATTTTGGGTAAGTCGTACATTCAAATGACGGAAGATAACATCAAAAAAGGCAATCCGTTTGGGGTGTATAATACAGGCAATCCGCTGATTATGTTCTTAGGTATTTTCTCTAATAACATTATGGTAGCCTTACGTTTGTTTGCGGGAGGTATTTTACTAGGTTATCCTACAATACAAGGCTTAGTGTTCAATAGTATTATGGTGGGAGCATTTTATGAGTTATTTGCTCAAAATAACCTCACTGAAGGTTTTATGCTTACGGTAATGATACATGGTACGGTTGAATTAAGTTCTATTGCACTAGCTGCAGCATCGGGTTTAGTGCTTGCAAAAAGTTGGTTATTCCCAGGAACAGGAACTCGCTTAAAAGCACTTAAAGAAGGCGCTAAAGATGGATTGTTAATTGCGTTGACTAACTTTCCAATGTTGCTATTGGCGGGATTTTTCGAAGGTTTCATCACCCGTTATGAACACATGCATGCAGCATTGAAACTATTATTTATTATTCCATCTTTAATAATTGTAGTAGGTTATTTTATTATTTATCCCTTACGGGTAAATGCTCATTTGCGTAAGCGTAATAATAACACTACAACCATGCAGCATGTAGCAAGTAAGGAGGTAATACATGCGTAAATTATTTTTTTTATGTAATGTGCTTTTCTTGCTACAAATTAGTGTACAAGCGCAAGTAATACAAGAAGAAACATCGTATGATAGTGTAAAAGTTGCATTGGATACCGTAGCTGCAGTTGAAGAAGATTACGAGGAAGATGAGTATGCACAAGTAATAAGAAATACTTGGCGTATACATAACGATAGTAATTTCTATTTTTCAGCAGTAGATACGTTGTTATCTAAGCAAGGGTATTGGCCTTATTATACTATTGCTGCTAATAATAATTGGGATGCGAGTATTGCTGCTTGGAAAAAAGAAGATGCTTTTTGGTACAACAATGCAGTAGATAGTTTTCGATTAGCATTATTGAAATTAGATAGTCTTTCAAAAACAGATAGTGCCATTATTGCTGATAAGCAAAGGCTTAAAAAGGAACAAGAACAACGCTTTAGAACTGGCAGTATTCGATCAATTGTTTCTGATGTGCTGTGGTGGGTAATTGTATTCGCATTTGTTGCTGCTGTAATCTATTTTCTGGTACAACAAAAGGTGGGATTGTTCGGCGGTAAAAATTTTAAACAAGCAACACCTGTTGTAGATGAAGATGCCCTTGACACAAGTTTAAGTAACGATGATTTTAAACAACGGTTGCAAAAAGCTGTTAGTGAACAAAATTATCGCTTGGCTATACGGATTCATTTTCTTTTCACACTAAAGTTGTTAAGCGAGAAACGCTACATACAATA
>DMPB01000025.1:4264-10949 GCA_003456175.1 Chitinophagaceae bacterium
ACAATACGCTGTAGACGCAACTAATTTTCAATATCAGCTACAGTTGCGTAAAACAACTTACTATACTCTTTTTGCAAAAGTGGTAATGCACTATGAGTATGTATGGTATGGGAAGCAGGTAATTACGCTACAACAATACGAGCAGGCTGCGCAAGATTTCTTAACACTACAACAAAATCTTGTATAGCCTATGTATAAAAAAATAATTGTACCTGCATTATTGCTGCTCACTATAATTGGGTGTGTCATTTTTTTATTGAACCAAGAGCCCGAGCGTGCATTTGATGGCAGAATTACGCTTGATAGAAATCATAAAAGTCCGTATGGTACTTGGGTGGCACATGCGTTGTTGCAAAAGCATTTTAAGAATACTCCCGTTATTATTAATAAAACAGCGCCTGATAGTTATGATAGTAGTATTCCAGATACTGGGGTGAACTTGATAGTGATTGTTGATAAATATTTTGAACCAACGATGTTCGAGTTAGATACACTCGTTCAACTTGCGTATAATGGCAGTCACATATTCATCAATAGCATGGATATGAATGATATTGCGAAAGACTTTTTTAAAGTAAAAGCTCGCAGTTATTACGAGCAAGGCTTTGTTTTTCCTGAAACTTATAATGGAGTATCAATTGATGATTCTTTTTTCGTAACAATCGACAGTAACAACTTTGCCGCACCATTTAAATATGGCTTTCTTGGTGCTGCCTACGCCAATAGCTTTAATGAATGGGATAAAAAGTATGTTTCTCCGCTTGGATTTAGTAAGAATGGTAAGCCTAATTTATTGGCGTATAAGGTAGGTGAGGGTAGCATTTATGTGATGAGTTCGCCAATAACTTTCACCAATTTTTTCTTATTGCATGGTAATAATCATCAATACTTTAAAAGATTGCTTACACTAGTACCAGAAAAGGTGGATCACGTTGTTTGGGATGAGTACTTTATTAATAAAGCTATAGCTGATACTAAACCTGAAAGTGATGGAATATTACGCGTACTGATGCGGCAAGAAGCTTTCAAATGGGCAATATACCTTGCATTAGCAGGATTTTTGTTTTATCTTCTTACTGGTACTAAGCGAAGGCAACAAATTATTAAACCGCATGAAAGGCCAAAAAACGAACGCCTCGAATTTGTTACTACTATTGGTAAACTATACTTCGATAAAGGCGATCATAAAAACCTGACAGACAAACTTAGTTATCAATGGTTCGATTACATTAGAACACACTATAAAATTTCCACGCAAGTGATTGATGCTACTTTTCCACAAAAGCTTGCTGCTAAAAGTGGTATTCCTGAAAGTGAAATTACCGATCTGGTATTGACGTATAAAAAAGTGCAGGAGCAAACTGTTATAGCACCGCAGTTACTCATGCAATATCATGAGCAACTAACAACATTTTATCAAAAAAGTATATGAACATGAGCGATACACCTTTATATGAACAACGTATCGATTTGTCGGAGTTAACAACTTCAATGAGCGCATTAGAAGGCGAACTGAACAAAGTAATTGTTGGACAGGCAGAAATGTTACATCTCTTAATGGCAGCTATTTTAGCCGATGGACATGTGTTAATTGAAGGTGTGCCTGGCGTAGCCAAAACATTAACATCGAGGCTTTTGGCAAAGAGCATGCATGTACCATTTAGTCGTATACAGTTCACGCCAGATTTAATGCCAAGCGATGTATTAGGTACGAATATTTTCAATCCTGGTGCAGGCAGATTTGAGTTTAAGAAAGGCCCCATCTTCGGTAGCTTAGTGCTGATAGATGAAATTAACAGAGCACCCGCTAAAACACAAAGTGCCTTGTTTGAGGTAATGGAGGAAAGACAGGTAACCATAGATGGTGTGTCGCATACAATGCCGCAACCTTTTATGGTAGTAGCTACGCAAAATCCAATTGAGCAAGAAGGTACTTATCGCTTACCAGAAGCTCAACTCGATCGTTTCTTGTTCAAAATTGTTGTGCCTTATCCTAACGAAGATCAAGAAGTGCAAATCATTCAACGTTTTCATCAATGGGGTAATACCAACGTTTTAGACGCGGTACAAGCCGTAATAGATGCTAATACAATCATTCATTTACGTAAGTTAATTAAGCAAATTGTAGTAGAGGAAAAACTGTTGCAATTCATCGCTAAAATTATTGTTGCTACACGTAACGATAAATCTATCTATTTAGGTGCTTCGCCACGTGCTTCATTGGCGTTGTTGAATGCAGCCAAAGCATTTGCAGCACTCGCTGGCCGCGACTTTATGGTGCCCGATGATATTATTAATGTTGCTAAACCCGTACTACGCCATCGCATCGTACTAACGCCAGAGCGTGAAATGGAAGGTGTGCGTGAAGACGAAGTTATTGACAAATTAATACATACGATAGAGGTGCCCCGCTAATGCTGCGAAAATTATTATATCGATTCTCCTTTTTCGGTACACGCTATTTATACAGCGTTGTGGTACTGGCAGTGTTAATAAGTATTGCAGCTTATTGGCAACCTCGTTTATTGCAAATCACTAAAATAGTAGTGTTAGCCATTGTATTAATGTTGCTTGTAGATTTTCTATTGCTATACATTAAAAAGCAACCAATACGAGCCTTACGGCAAATGGCGGAACGCCTCAGCAATGGCGATGAAAACAATGTACGATTACTATTTGAAAACAATTACGGTTACCCTGTACATGTTACTGTAATTGAAGAGTTGCCTCCACAGCTAAGTCAGCAAAGTTTTACCACAACATTGAGCTTGCCAGCTCAGAAGCAAGTAGTATGGCGATATACCGTAACTCCAGCAGAAAGAGGGGTGTATGAGTTTGGTAACATCAATATTATTGTGCGTGGTGTGCTGTTTATGATTGAGCGCCACATTGTGGTTGAAGCAACGCAAAGGGTAGCTGTGTATCCTGCTTTTATTCAAATGCGAAGGTTTCAGTTGCTAGCAGTTACCAATCAGTTGAATGATGTTGGTTCAAGGCGTTTGCGCAAGTTGGGTAACAGCTTAGAGTTCGAGCAAATTAAGGAGTATGTTACCGGCGATGATTATCGTAATATCAATTGGAAAGCAACAGCTAGGAAAGGCTCTTTGATGGTGAATAATTTTATGGATGAGCGTAGCCAACAAGTGATCTGTGTGATTGATAAAGGCCGAACTATGAAAATGCCTTTTGAAGGTATGACCTTGCTTGATTATGCTGTGAATGCAAGTTTGGTGTTGAGTAATGTTGTACTGAACAAACAAGATAAAGCAGGCGTAGTAGTATTTGGTAAGAAGCTAGATCAACTCGTACAGCCCGATAAAAAAAGTACCCAGATTAATTTCATACTAGAAAATTTATATCGCTTACAGTCCGATTTCACCGATAGCGATTTTGGTAACCTTTACACTTCTATTCGTTATCGAATCAAGCAACGCAGCCTACTTGTGCTTTTCACGAACTTCGAGAGTATGTATGGTATGCACCGACAGTTGCATTACTTACAGCAATTAAATAATCACCATACATTGTTGGTTGTTTTTTTCGAGAATACTGAGTTGCAAGCACTCGAAGAGCAAAAAGTAACCGATTTAGAAGGGGTGTACTTACAAACAGTAGCAAAGAAGTTTGCACTTGAAAAACGCTTGATTGTAAAAGAACTCAATAAGTACGGAATTATGAGTATGCTAACAGCACCACAGCACCTTACGGTAAATACTATTAACAAATACATGGAAATTAAAGCTCGCCAAATGATATAATACTTATTGCGTAGGCATTTGCTTTCCATGAGCCGTTGGAATACCCTGTGCATTTAGATTTACAAACACCAACTTATCAATCGTTAAAATCATTTGTTGCGTAAGCTTATTACTTACTTCGCATCGCATAGTGAGTGAAGTATGGCCAAAGTTGATAGCAATAATGGCAATTTCAATGATATCGCCTTGTTTAGGAGCACTAATAAAGTTGATTTCAGAAATATACTTCGTAACAATGTGCTTGTTTTCTAACTGTGTTAATGCATACAGCGCAGCTTCTTCATCAATCCATTGTAATAAACGACCACCAAACAAGCTATGATTAGGGTTTAAATCTTCGGGCTTAACCCATTTAAGTGTTTTTAAAGCCAAGCTTTGTTCCATAACGTACTGTTTAACGGCGAATGTACTATGTCATATCATACAGATGCCCGCCATTTGGCGGGCATCTGTATGATTGTTATCAAACAATGTTAGCTTTTAACATTGTTCTTTTTGAGTGGTGTGTTCACCGGAGGTGTATTGCTTTTGGGTAAAGGCACTTTCTTAATTGGTGCTTTATTTTGAGCATTATGCAACGCATCGGCATAAGCAATAGCTGCAGATGCATCTACAAAGCCGCCTGTGTTGCAGAGTGTGTTTAAGGGAACTACTTCTGTAGAACCAGGTTTAACCACTAAACTAGCGCTATCGTTTGTGTTAATTGTACGTACTGTTTTTTCAATAGCCTGCTTTACTTGTGCAGCATTTAGCTGAGGGTAATAACTACGAATAAGCGCTGCCATCCCCGCCACAACTGGGCTAGCCATACTAGTACCTTTCAAAAAGCCATATTGGTTGCCACCAGGCAGTGTACTATATATTTTAACACCCGGCGCCATTACATCTACAGTGCCTGCGCCATAATTACTGAAATCGGCAATAAAACGATTAGGTGTTGCCAACGGCGTGCTACTTGCACCAACAGTAATAAAATTACTTGCTTTTTGTGCAGTTGCACCTGTGTAGTATGGGGTAGGATAGTTATAATTACTATCAATATTCTTAGCATCGTTACCGGCAGCATGTATAATTAATACGTCTTTACTTTCGGCATAACGTATGGCTTCATCTACCCAAGGTTTTTCCGGACTGTAGCTTTTCCCGAAGCTCATGTTGATTACTTTGGCGCCATTATCTACAGCATATTTAATGGCAAGAGCAACATCTTTATCCCACTCATCGCCATCGGGTACTGCTCGTAAAGTCATTACCTGAACATTATCAGTGCATACACCTTCGCAGCCTTCTTTGAAACCTTTCTGTGCTGCAATAATGCCGGTAACATGTGTTCCATGCATGCTGTTGGGGCCCATGACATCGTTATTGCCGTAAAACTTATCTTTCGGATCAAAGTAGTTGTCTTTAATGATATCGGCACGGTAATCCGGTGGCGTTTTCTCTTTTGCCGTAAGGCTAGTTTTTTTACCATCTACATACTCATCGAGCATGGTAATAAAGTTCACATTTTTTTCTTCTGGTTCTTGGCCTAGCATCGTCATCACGTTAATGTAGCCAAGTTTCGCTTGCTTAGCTTGCGATGTGGTTGGCTGAAAACTTTCTAGCTCTTTGGTAGTGAAAGTATCACGCTTCCATTCGTTTATAATGTTGGCGTTATGGCGTTTAATGGTTTTGAGTGCCACTTCTAAAATAGAAATTTCAGTTTGTTCTTCGGTAGTTACCGTCATTTCACTTTCTGCACGCTTCCACATCAAGTACAGTGCTTTTTCTTGTGGGTTAAGGGTTGTGGTATCTATATTTTTACCCTTATAGGCTTCTTTGAAACGGTGGTACACACGGCTACGTTCGTCGCTTGCTTTTTTAACGTTGCGGCCGTCTTTACCGCCTAAAAAATTCCAGCCGTAAATATCATCTATGTAACCATTACCATCATCGTCGATGCCATTGCCCGGAATTTCTTTGGGGTTACGCCATAAGATGGGTTTTAGTGCTTCGTGTGCTGTATCAACACCACTATCAATCACCGCAACAATTACGGGCTTAGGCTTTTTATTTTGTAAGAAATTTTTCGCCTTCTGCAATGCAATGCCATTCATGCCCAAGCTATCAGGCCCTTGCAAATGCCAACCTTCTAAGGGTATTTGTTGTGCCCTTGCGGTAAATGAAAAACCAAGTAGCAGGGCTGTTGTTGCGATATTGAATTTGTAAAAACGCATCATTTCAAGTACAGGTTAATCGTATGAAAATAGGGCAAGTTGCAATACTTGCCCTATTGAAAGTTGTAAAAAAACCGTAAAAGTTGAGGAATGGCTTTTATACATTGAAACGGAAGTGCATTACATCGCCATCTTGCACCATATATTCTTTACCTTCTATGCGTAGGCGACCATTATCTCTAGCTGCCGATTCGCTGCCGTATTTCACGTAATCGTCGTAAGCAATTACTTCGGCTTTAATAAAGCCTTTTTCAAAATCGGTATGTATTACACTCGCTGCTTGTGGTGCTTTCCAGCCCTTGTGGATGGTCCATGCACGAACTTCTTGTACGCCAGCAGTGAAGTAAGTTTCTAGGTTTAATAAGCTATAAGTGCTTTGAATAAGGCGGTTTAGAGCAGGTTCTTTCATGCCATATTCTTCCATAAACATTTGCTTATCGTCTTCTGCTTCCATCTCGGCAATTTGTGCTTCAATATTGTTGCACATTACAATTACTTCGGCACCTTCGGCGGCAACACCAGCTTTCAGAGCTTCGCTAAACTTGTTGCCTGTGTGCATACTCTTTTCATCCACATTGGCTACGTATAGGGTAGGTTTCTCTGTAAGCAAAAACAAATCGGCAATGGCAACACGTTCTTCTTTACTTAAGCCCAAGCCACGAATGTTTTTGCCTTGTTCTAAGTGCTGCTTACAACTTAAAAGTACCTCTA
>DMPB01000025.1:11183-14396 GCA_003456175.1 Chitinophagaceae bacterium
AAAAGTACCTCTAGTTCTGCCTTTGCCTTAGGGTCGTTCTTAGCTATTTTCTCAGTGCGTTGAATTTTCTTTTCAACGCTTTCAAGATCTTTGAGTTGTAGCTCTGTATCAATAATTTCTTTGTCGCTCATGGGGTTGATAGCTCCCTCATCACGCAGGATGTTTTCGTCTTCAAAACAGCGAATCACATGGATGATAGCATCTACCTCTCTAATATTGGCTAAGAATTTGTTACCCAAACCCTCACCTTTGCTCGCACCACGCACTAAACCCGCGATGTCTACAATTTCTAACTGGGTAGGAACCACACGGTTGGGTTTTACCAATTCGGCTAACTTATCGAGGCGGGTATCGGGTACATTCACCAAACCTACATTGGGTTCAATGGTACAAAAACGGTAGTTGCTCGCTTGTGCCTTGGCACTGTTACTTACTGCGTTAAAAAGGGTCGATTTACCAACGTTGGGTAAGCCAACAATTCCTGCCTGTAATCCCATATAGATGGATATTTTACTTACGTAAATGATCAATCATTTACCGTAAGGTATACTTTAAAACTTGTTGAAATGGCCGCAAAAGTAAGGCCTAACAAGATTGTTGTGGTGTTTTAACAGAAAAAGACTCCCGAAGGAGTCTTCTTTTATGGGTTGTTTATAACTTCTGTGATGGTGTTGCCTACGCATCCACTCGGCATTTGAATACGTAACATGGTAGCAATGGTGGCCGCAGCATCTGTCATGTGCGTTTCGCGGCGTGTAACACCCGGTTTAATGCCCCAACCATACCATACCAATGGTATATGACTATCGTAAGGGCTCCAAATACCGTGGGTGGTACCTGTATTTTTGCCTTCAACATAGCCAGGCTTTAATATTACTTGTACATGGCCACAACGGGTTGGAAAATAACCGTTGGCGAACATGGATTTTTGTTTCTCGTTCAATGGGGTTTCCATCATTTCATCGATGGCGAAGGCGTTGGCAATGGCGGGTTGCTTACGCAAATACTTGATAATCCAATTGGTAACATCTTCCAATTCTATATCGGCACTGTCTAGTTTTTGCTCATTTAAAGTAATCTGATAGTTGTAATCGCTAACAATTAATTGATCGATACCAAATATTGCTTTTAGACTATCGTTCATGGCTTTCATAGCCTTGGTGTCGTCGTAGGTGCCGCCAGGTAGTTTATTGGCTTGTAAAAAGCCTGGTACATGTGCCACACCATGATCGGCTGATAAGAAAAACAAATAATTACCCTTGCCCACTTGTGCATCTAAGAAGTTGAGAAATGCACCCAATTCTTGATCGAGTCGCAAGTAGGTGTCTTCCGTTTCAATGCTGTTAGGGCCAAAGGCATGACCAATATAATCGGTACTGCTGAGGCTTACACAAAGCATGTCGGTAAAGCCTGAACGGCCTAGTTGCTCATGTATAACAGCCGATTTAGCCATTTCTAATGTTAATGTGTTGCCATAAGGAGTGTTGGCAATATTCCAATAGTTTTTTCCAATATTGGCCGATAAATCGTAAGGGAATTGTTCTAAACTTTTACCGAAAGGTAAAGCCTCGTATGCTTGTTTATCTTTTGTGCTTTGTACGTATGTTTCTATAGGGTACAATGTATTCCAAGGTGTTTTGTAGAAACTATCAACTAACCTGCGTTGGTTGAATTGTTGTACCCACTGTGGTAGCTGTTGCATGTAGTAAGTGCTACTAATAAAAATACCATTAGTGCCATCGTACCAGTAAGCAGCATTGGCACTGTGGCCTGCAGGTAAAATAGCACCACGGTCTTTTAAAGCAATACCTATTACTTTATTTCTGAAGTTGGTAGCCAATCGTAGTTCATCGCCAATGGTGGTAGTAAGCATGTTTCGAGGGCTCATTTTGCCGTTGTTACTGTTGCTGCCTACGCCAGTTACGGTATTATCTTCACTGCAATACACGTTGCGTTGCTGTAAGTTATCGTACCAAGCATTGCCTGTAATGCCATGAATGGAGGGTACACTACCTGTGTACAAGCAAGTATGCCCTGCTGCTGTAACCGTTGGTGTGTAAGGAATGAAGGTGTTTTCGCAGCTATTCCCTTGCGATAATATGCGTTTGAAACCTCCGTTAGGTTGATATCGGTCGTAGTAGCGATAAAGAAAATCCCACCGCATTTGATCTACTACAAAGCCAACAACCAATTTTGGTCGGGCAATACTATTGCTGGTAGCAGTTGTAGTAGTTACTTTTTTGTTAGGCTGCGCTACGAGTGTGCTTGTAAAGAGGCTGAATGCCGCTAATAGTAATAACTTCATGCACTTCTTTTTTGTATGGTTGATGCTGCAAGCTACTTGCTTGCGCTAAGGTGCAAATGTAAGTACCTACGATTTCGGTTAGTGCCATGAAATTGTGATGTAAGTGTTACTATTTACCGTAAGGCGAAAAGTAGCCGAGAACACTTTATGAAACGTTAGTTTTGCAGCAGATTAACATTATGCAAGCAGCACCATACAGTCAGCTACGAGCTATGCTAGCGATTACAAAAGCTAGTTTGAGAGCCACCTTACGCAGTCCGAGTTCGGTATTGTTTAGTTTGGGTTTTCCTTTGGTTTTTATTCTGGTATTTGGGTTTATTGGCGGTAGTAAAGGCGTTTTTTTGAAAATTGCCCTTGCGGGTAAATGCGATACGGCCAATCAGGTATATCAGATGGTACAACAAGTGCCTGGTATTACCATTGTGAAGAAAGATAGTGCTCAGTTGTACGACGATTTGAGCAAGGGGCGTATAACTGCCATTATAGATATTCAAAGGTCGGAAGCAACAATACCATATAGTATCAAACTTATTACGAGTGAGGCGGTACCGCCGCAAGATGTACAGGTGCTACGGTCGTTGTTGAATGCTGTTAACACCCCAAACGTTGCTGTAATTGAACCCGAACTACGAAGTATACCTGGGAGAAAATATCGCACAATCGATTTTATTCTACCTGGGCAGTTAGGTTTTTCGTTACTGAGTGCAGGTATTTTCGGTGTAGCATTTTTGTTTTTCAATCTTAGGCAGCAATTGGTTTTAAAACGGTTTTTTGCAACACCAATTAGTAGAACTTATATTGTTCTAGGAGAAGGATTGAGTAGGGTGATTTTCCAGTTACTTACGGCAGTGGTTATTGTTAGTATTGGTCATTTCGCTTTCAACTTTACATTAGTGCATGGTTGGGTT
>DMPB01000107.1:0-259 GCA_003456175.1 Chitinophagaceae bacterium
CTTACGGTAAATGAAGCCGCACACTACATTTACGTCTGATGAAAACATTGAAAGACGAATATAAACACAAGGGATTACGCAAAAAGCTCATAGAAGAATTGAGAGCAAAAGGTATTACCGATGAGTCTGTACTTGCTGCTATGAATGAAATACCTAGGCATTTTTTCCTTGATTCTGCTTTTGAACTTATTGCCTACGAAAACAGAGCATTCCCAATAGGGCAGGGGCAAACCATTTCTCATCCTTACACAGTAGCCTG
>DMPB01000107.1:492-2831 GCA_003456175.1 Chitinophagaceae bacterium
CATCCTTACACAGTAGCCTATCAAACACAGCTATTAGAAGTTAAACGTAACGAAAAAGTGCTCGAAATTGGCTCTGGTAGTATGTATCAAGCTACGGTACTGTTGCAGCTTGGTGCTAAAGTTTTTACCATTGAACGCCAAAAACAATTGTACGATTACCAAAGCGAGAACTACGTTTTTAAAAATAAGTACGCGTTTTTAAAGTGTTTTTACGGCGATGGGTTTAATGGATTACCTACGTATGCACCCTTCGATAAAGTATTGGTAACGGCTGCGGCTCCATTTATTCCTGAGAAGCTATTGGCTCAACTAAAAGTAGGTGGCTACATGGTAATTCCTGTAGATGATGAGCAATCGGGCATGCAACGTATGCTACGTCTTATTAAACAGCCCAACGGTGGCGTTATTACGGAGTATTACGAGAATTTTTCTTTTGTGCCTATGTTACAGGGTAAGCATGGCTAATCATTTACCGTAAGGCTATGATTATTATCATATAAAACGAGGGTTACCATCATTTCTGAGACTGTTGCGATTGATGATTTTTACAATATCAAATCATCAACAACCAATTTATATGTCTACAACTTTAGCTCACATCCTTTCCATAAAAGGTCCGCAGTTTAATGTGATCGATAAAAATGCCAGTGTGAAAGAGGCATTACAACTAATGACTGCCGAAAACCTTAGTTATCTCATTATTAGAGACCGTGAAAATTTTGTTGGTATTATTTCTGAGAGAGATTATGCCCGTAAAGTGGTGTTACAAGATAAGGCGAGCATTTCTACTAAAGTAACAGAAATTATGTCGCAAAACTTGCCTGTGTTAGATGCGAACGATACCCCAGATAAGTGTATGAAAATGCTAGAATTTTTTAAGAGCAGATACGCTTTGGTATATCAGGAGTTTGTATTTATTGGTGTAATTACAGTAAGTGATATGGTACGTTATGTTTTAAAACAAAATAATGCGAACGCTTTGCATCATCATGCAGCAGCTGTAAGTAATGGTCATCAAACCAATGCATTTGCTTAGTAGTAAATAATGCCTCTTCGATTGCTTTTTAAGCGTTGCAATTTTTGTTGCAACGCTTTTGCTTTACATCGACCTATGTTGCCAGCGATTACTGTGTATGTACCAAAAACTAGGGATAAACATCACTATCCAATACAACCATTCGCTTGCCCAACCCCAAACAATGGAAAGTCGTAAATACTCTAACACATAGTAAGCATAAGCACAATACACTACAATGGCTGCTGTTTCTGTAAATAAGTTGAGCTTACTATTGCCTGTGCCAACTACTGCATTAAGAAAAATGGTAGCAACACTCATCATTAGCAATGCAGAACTTACAATTCGCAACACGGGGATAGCATTGCTTACAAAATTTGCATCTTGGCCGTACACGCTAAGAAATAAAGTAGGGAATACATTTAGCAATACACAAACAACAAACGAAAATCCGGTACTTAACTTCACCAAACGCCAAATGAGGGGTAGTACCTCCTTGTGTTTTTTCTGGCCAATTACATTGCTAACCATACTATTACTAGTAGCTGCAAAAGCCCAACACATACAACCAAACAACCCGAAAACATTCCGCATGATGTTGCTAATAGCTAAATCTTGCTCACCATGATGTTCGATGAGAATATAGAAAAACTCCCAGCTGATAATGCTTATGGCATATTGTAGTACTAGTGGTGCGCTAATCGTTAAAATTTGTTGTAGGTATTGTTGCTGCCATTGTATTTTTTTAAACAATTGTAACTGCTTGCTTAAGCCCTTCCAACGCATAACAGCAAAAATTACCAACAGTCCGCTAGCCTCTGCTATAATAGATGCGTAAGCAGCACCATTAAAGCCAAGTTGCGGCATGCCCAGTTTTCCATAAATAAGGGTATAATCTAAAACAACATTAATAATGGTTTCGGCTAGTGTGCCTAACACTAATAACTTGCTATTGTTAGTGCCTACTAATAAGGCATTTCGCATTTGATAGATGTATAAAAAGGGCAGTCCCCAAATGCGTATGTAAAGGAAATGAATGGCGGTATCAACGTTAGCGCTGTTATGTAAGCTTTTACTAAGAATGGTTGGCGCTAATAAATAGGTAAGTGTAATACCTATTGCCGACATCAACAAAGCAATTACAACACCATGATGGAAAATTTGTCCAATAGCAGCGGTATTGTTTTCTCCAGCTCGTCGGCTTATTAGCGACTGCAGACCATTGTTAAGTCCACTGCCAATTACTGCAAAAATCAGATAATAAACGCCTGTAATGCCAGCGATAGCAAGTGCTTGCTGACTTAATCCGCCAAGAAAAATATTA
>DMPB01000107.1:3036-11750 GCA_003456175.1 Chitinophagaceae bacterium
TAAAGTTAAGCTGTGGTACAAAAATGCTAAAGGCAATTGGTAATGCAATTTTCAAAATGCTCTTGTAACTAGTACCGACTTGAAGCTGTAAGGTGTTGCTTGCCATGCTGTAAATGTAAGTGCTTCGCTAGCAAAGCAGAAAATACATAGGGTTCTGTGTAATATTGCACCAATTTAGGCCGCTATGGTACAAAAAATAATAGGTGCTTATCCTACCGCATTTGCCAACGATGTGCTGGTGCTTGAAGCTGCAAGTAATAGTATTGCCCTTGCGGTAAAAGATACTACTGGTAAGTTACAAGCATACGAACTGTTTCAGTGGCAGGGTAATGCAGCGTATACTGATATGTTGCGAGAGGTAAGAGGCGAGTCGCAACTGATACAATCCAACTACACCCATTCAAAAATAAAATGGCGTGTAGCGGATGCATTGCTGTTACCTCCACAAAAGCCTGATGTAGTGAAAGAAGATCTACTCCATTTAGCCTTTGGTTATAAAGTAGGGTACGAGGCATACACGCAGCCTTTAACAGTAGGTAGTTGCGTATACAGAGTGCCAAACGATTGGGTGGCGGCTATCATGCAATCGGTAGTAGTGCAAGAGCAAGTGCATACTTATGGTGTTATAGCACAACAACATTTACCGCAAGGTATATGGCTACAAGTAGATGCAGATACAGTTACAATAAGTGTATTTACACCGCAATTTGCAGGGGTAAGAACATTACAGTATCACACACCAGAAGATGTGCTATACCATGTGTTACATACATTAGAAGCCTATCAATTATCAAAGGATACTGTGGTGCATTGCTGTGGATGGTTTGATGTTAAAAGTGCATTGTGGGATGTGTTACAACAATATCTTCAAAACGTGCAATTGCCGGTACCTGAAGCAGATAAAATTGAATCATCGTTACTAGCCAATTATCCTTCACACACCTTCACCTTAGTTGCATTATAGCATATATGAGAATTATTTCTGGAAAGTTTGGTGGGAGAAAGTTTCAACCACCTCGGGAAATGCCACATACGAGGCCTACTACCGATATTGCAAAGCAGGGATTGTTTAATATGTTAAACAGTCGCATGGCACTTGATGGTATTAGTACGCTCGATTTATTTGGTGGTACTGGTGCTATTTCTTACGAACTAGCAAGCCGTGGTGCCGAGCATTTGGTGGTGGTCGAAAAAGATCCCATCATGCATGCTTTTATACAAAAAAATATGCAAACACTCGGTGTTACTAATTGTCAGGTACTAAGGCTCGATATCTTCATGTACCTACGAACCTGTAGTCAACAATTCGATTTTATTTTTGCTGGTCCTCCTTATGCGTTAGGTACCATTGATGAAATTCCGAAGATAATTGTACATCAAAACTTAATTGCCGAAGGTGGTTTTTTTGTATTAGAGCATACACCTCGTAATAATTACGAAACCTTTGATGGTTTTAGCTTTGCCAGAAATTATGGAACCACTGTGTTTAGCTTTTTTGAAGCTATTAAAGCATAAATAATAATTGTAATGCAACCTATTTTTATAACAGGTATTGGTACCGATGTTGGCAAAACTGTAGCTTCGGCAATTGTTGCCGAAGCCTTACAAGCATATTATTGGAAACCCATACAAGCAGGCTTCGATAAAGGAACTGATGCCCTTACGGTAAAAGATTATTGCAGCGATGCAGTAACTATTGTTCCTGAAGTGTACAAGCTAGTTATGCCTGCTTCGCCGCATATAGCAGCTAGAGCCGAAAATACTACCATTGATATTGAAAAAATTGTAGCAGCCTATCAGATGCATATTAGTAACTTGCCTCCAAAACCTTTTGTTATTGAAGGAGCTGGTGGGCTACTAGTACCCATTAATGAACATGCTTTTGTACTCGATATTATAAAAGCCCTACAAGCTAAAGTGATACTTGTAAGTAGAAATTACCTGGGGTCTATTAATCATTCATTGCTTACAGTAGCAGTTTGTAAGCAACATCAAATAGAAGTAGCTGGCTGGTTATTCAACGATCAATATTTGAATTATGAAGATGAAATTGTACAATGGACTGGCATTCCTAAAATAGGAAGTATTGCTACTGCATCAGTAGTAGATGCAACATTCGTACAAGCGCAAGCGAAACAACTAGCTACATCATTACAAACTCATCTGTAAAGAAAGTAGTAATTACAATGACGAAGCAGCAACTAAGAAAGCAATACAAAGCAGCACGATTGGCCATTGAAGGCCATAAGCGTTTGCAATACGATGACTTAATGCTGTTGCAGTTTCAACAAATGTATTTCGAAGAAGTAACAACACTGCTAACCTATTGGCCCATGAGTAATATGGCCGAACCGAATATGCATTTGTACAATGGCTATATGCGGCACATGTATCCTGGCTTGCAGCAATGTTTCCCAAAAACCAATAGCAATTTCACTGCTATGGATGCCATTGCCATACACGAAGAAACAGTATACGTAACTAATGATAAAGGCATAACAGAACCCAAAAATGGGTCGCTAGTTGCACCAACTTCTATTGATTTAATTTTTGTTCCACTATTGGTATGCGATGAACAAGGGTACAGAGTTGGATATGGCAAAGGTTTTTACGATAAGTTTATTGCACAATGCCGTGCAGATGTGTTGCTCGTAGGTTTTTCTTATTTCCTTCCGGTAAAAGCTATCGCTGATGTTAATGAATGGGATATTCCATTGCATTACTGCATTACACCTGAACGCATTATTGATTTTACCGAAAGGTAAGTTTTAGCCAATAGAACGGTAAAATTGACGTAGCTTTCAATGTTTTGTGTTAGCTTGCTGTTGTCATGAATTTGAATGCGTTTTTCTTAAAGAGTTTTAGAGTGCTTTTGTTACCCTTTGCACTCCTTTACGGTGCTATTGTTTGGTTACGCAACTATTTGTTCGATAAGCAAATTTTAAAAAGTGCAACATTTAATTTTCCGTTAATATGTATAGGTAACGTAGCTGTTGGTGGTACCGGAAAAAGCCCGATGGTAGAATACTTAATTCGGTTGTTACATTCTCGTTATCAAGTAGCCACTTTAAGCCGAGGGTATAAGCGAAAAACAAAAGGATATGTGCTTGCTGATAGCAACACAACTGCAATTGAAATTGGCGATGAGCCCATGCAGTTTCATACAAAGTTTCCGAATGTACATGTTGCTGTTGGCGAAGAACGTATTGTAGCCATACCAATGCTGTTACAAGATGCTCCTAATACTGATGTGATAATTTTAGATGATGCCTTTCAACATAGAACGGTGCAGGCAGGTTATAACATTCTACTGACCGAGTATAGTAACTTGTTTACGCAAGACTATTTTTTACCTACGGGTGATTTGAGAGATATGCGAGCCTCTTACAAGCGGGCACAAGTAATTGTTGTTACCAAATGTCCTGCTGATATTACTACAGAACAAAAGAATACTATCATTAAAAGTATCAGCCCTCTGCCGCATCAAAAAGTATATTTCGCCACTATACAGTATGGTATTCCATATCATATTTACACGCAAGTACAACAACCAATTAATGAAACACATGAAATTTTATTGGTTTGCGGCATTGCTAATCCAAAGCCTTTAAAGCAGTATTTGCATGAGCATGCAAGTACTTATTATCAATTAGATTTTAGTGATCATCATATTTTTAATATTGATGATTTGAATGAAATCCAAAAAAAGTTTGCTGCAATTGATAGCGAAAATAAGTACATGCTTACTACCGAAAAAGATGCAGTACGCTTGTACAAATTCAAAGAAGAGTTAGCAAACATTCCGTTGTTTGTATTGCCGATAGAACACAAAATTTTATTTAACGAGGCGGCCGCTTTTGAAGCCGATATAATTGCTTTTGTAGCATCGTTTCAACAAACACCAACCAACTAACATGGGAAGAAAAAATACAAAAAAGAAAAAATCTAACGCTGCACAGCATGCGGTTCATCGTAGCTATGAAGGTGTTATTGAAATTACACGTAGTGGGTTGGCGTATGTGGTGGTGCCAAATCAAAGTAACGATATTTTAGTTCGCCCCAACGATATTGGTAATGCACTTCATGGCGATACTGTTGCTGTAAAAGTAATCAAAGAAAATATGAGCTCTGGCCGTAGAGAGGGCCGTGTGGTAGGCGTTGTTGAACGAAAGCAAACGGTATTTATTGGTAAAGTACAATTGAGTAAAGGCTTTGGTTTTTTATTGGTAAAAAGCGATAAGCCAATGCCCGATTTATATTTACCGCAAGGTAATTTGTTGGGTGCAAAAGATGGCGATATGGCGGTTGCTTCATTGATACAATGGGAGCCCGATGATAAAAAGCCTGTAGGAAAAATTATACGCATACTTGCCGATGGCGATGCCAATGAAATGGCGATGCAAGAGTTGTTGGCACAAAATGGTTTTCCGTTGGCATTTCCTGATGATGTGATGGAAGAAGCAGCTCGTATTCCAGATGTAATTCCAACAACTGAAATAAAACATCGAAAAGATTTTCGAGATACGCTCACGTTTACCATAGACCCCCTCGATGCTAAAGATTTTGATGATGCTATCAGCATAAAAAAAATAAAAAAAGATGTATATGAAATAGGCGTGCATATCGCTGATGTTAGCTATTATGTTCAACCCGATACGGCTTTAGATGAAGAGGCATATCGTAGAGCTACATCGGTATACTTACCCGATAGAGTAAGCCCAATGTTGCCTGAGCATATCAGTAATGTATTGTGTAGCCTTCGCCCTAATGAAGATAAGTGTACGTTTAGTGCTGTATTCGAAATAACTGCTAAAGGAGAAGTTAAGCATTTTTGGTTGGGTAAAACACTCATTCATAGTAACCATAGATATACTTATGAAGATGCACAAGCTATCATTGAAGGCACAAGCGATGGCCCTTACAAAGAAGAAGTATTAACGTTAAATCAAATTGCACAGAAACTTCGTAAGCAGCGGTTTAGTAATGGTGCTATTAATTTTTCTTCACAAGAAGTTCGCTTTAAGTTAGATGAGCACGCCAAGCCAATTGGTATTGTTGTGAAAGAGAGTAAAGAAGCGCATCAACTCATAGAAGAGCTTATGTTACTAGCCAATAAAACAGTAGCTGCATATGTAGCAGAAGTGAAAGTGAAATCTGTTGCGGTACCTTTCCCTTATCGCGTACACGATACGCCCGATGAAGAAAAGCTACAACCTTTTATAGAATACGCTCGCCGTTTTGGCATAAGTTTCAATATTCAAACTCCTAAAAGTATAGCTGAAAGTTTTAATGCAATGTTGGCACAAGTGCAAGGCAAGCCAGAGCAAACGGTATTAGAACAGTTGGGTATTCGTACCATGGCTAAAGCCATTTATACCACACAAAATATTGGTCACTACGGATTGGCTTTTGAGTTTTACAGTCATTTCACAAGTCCAATTCGGCGTTATCCCGATGTGCTAGTGCACCGGATATTAGAAAGTTGTTTGAAGGAGCGCCCTACTATTGATAAAAAGTTAGAAGAAAAATGTAAGCATTGTAGTGAACGTGAACGTGCTGCTATGGAGTGTGAACGAGCCGCCAACAAGTACAAGCAAGTTGAGTTTATGAAAGCCTTTTTAGGCGAAACGTTTGATGCTGTAGTAAGTGGTGTTTCGAGTTTTGGCTTTTGGGCCGAAACTATTGAGCATAAGTGCGAAGGGTTGGTAAGTATTACTAGCTTAAACGATTACGACGATTTCATGCACATAGAAAGTGATTATGCATTGGTAGGCAAGCGGAGTGGCCGAAAGTTTAGCATGGGCGATAGGGTGAAAGTTAAACTAGTAGCTGCCAACCTCGATAAGCGTCAGCTCGATTACGAGTGGGTGTTAACCGACTTGTTACCATCTGATACTGCCAAAGGCAAGCAACCAAAAGCTAAAGCCGAGAAGGTGAAGAAAAAGGGTGCTGTAAAAAAGCCTAAGCCTAGTAAGTAAAAAACATTAACAAATACCTTACGGTAAATGATTATACGTTTTCTATCAATCGTATCATTTCATTTACCGTAAGGTTACTAAAATCTGGTATAATAGCGTGTGCCATTGATAGTTCTGCTGCTGTGTGCGTAGTGGTTACAGCCACTACTTTCATTCCAGCTGCTAAGGCACTTTGTACGCCAGGTACACTATCTTCAAAAGCTACACATGCTGTTGGGTTTACGCCTAGTTTCTGTGCTGTGAGTGTATAAATTTCTGGATCGGGTTTTCCTTTTTTGATTTGAGTGCCGTTCACAACCAATGAAAAAAACGGTTGCACGGGTACATGCTGAAAAAAGAAATTGATGTTATCGGGTATACCGCTTGTTGCCATCGCAATTGGTATGGCATGTTGTTGTAATTGATGCAGCCAAGGTAGTAAGCCATGTACCGGCTTAATGTAATCGGCATAAATATCACGATAGAGGCTTTCTTTTTCATCGGTGTAAGCAGCAATATCGGCATCGGTAATAGGTTCGCCTTCAAATACCCATTTAACAACATCGGCATTGGTACGCCCGTTAATGTGTGTTTTATAATCGGCTTCTGTTAATATTCTCCCACGGCGTTCATAAAATGCTTGCCACGCTTTAATGTGAAATGGATTGTTATCAACCATGGTGCCATCTAAATCAAAAATAGCAGCTGCTGGTAAGGGCATATTACTTACGTTTAGTTTGTTGTTGTTGGATAAATTGTTGCATCTGTGCCAATGAAAAGCTACTTAAGTTTTGAGCGGCAGGTAATAGTGCTTTTTGTGCTACCAAAACGCCATACTTCACATCGTTAAAACCATCAATGGCATGTGCATCGGGGTTGATGCTGATGAGAACATTTTTTTTCAAAGCATATTCAATATATTTCCAATCTATATCTAATCTTCGTGGGTGTGCGTTTAATTCAATCGCAACTCCATTTGCAGCACATGCATCAATGATGGTTTCATGATCAATAGGGTAGCCAGCCCTGCTCAGCAGTAAGCGTCCTGTTAGGTGCCCTAAAATATTGGTATAAGGGTTTTCAATGGCTTTAATTAAGCGTTGCATCGCCTTATCTTCACTCATAGATAATCCGCTGTGTACACTGGCAATTACTAAGTCGAGTGTTGCTAAAATTTCATCGGGATAATCAAGGCTGCCATCGGTTAAAATATCACTTTCAATGCTTTTGAAAATGGTAAAAGGTGCTAGCTGTTGGTTCAGTGCATTTATTTCTTCCTGCTGAGCTAATAGTCGTTCAATACTAAGTCCGCCGGCATAGCTGGCAGTCCTGCTATGGTCTGAAATTACAAGGTATTCAAAGCCCTGTTGCTTAGCAGCAGTAGCCATTTCGGCGAGGCTATGGGTACCATCGCTCCACTTGCTATGGCTATGAATAATGCCTTTAATATCGCCAACTGTTATTACCGGTGTTGTTGCTTTTGATATAGGTTGTATGGCACTAGCTTGTTCTCTTGCGAACGGTGGAACATATGCTAATTGCGCTGCTTCAAAAATGGCACTATCGCTATGAAACTTACCTTGCGGTAAATGAAGTACTTGCGTAAATGCTTCCCAAAAACTGTTGCTACAACTATGTTTAAATTGTAGTTCTGCCGGCGTAGCATTTACCGTAAGGTAAAACTCAAGTACAATATTTTCGGGGCCCAAAAATGCTATACTTTCATTGATATCTGTAGGTTGAATGTTATATTGGTGTTGTGTGAAAAACTGCTCAAGTGCTGCAGCGGTTGCGGTAGTTACCCAGCACAACTTACTAATGGTTGGGCGCTGCATGAAAAAATCGCCTGTAGGTAAGAACTGATGCTGCGGAAATATTTTAGGAAGCACTTGTTGCATTTGTGCTGCGAACTGCTCTACCTGCGCATATAAATAGTTACCCTGCTGACTTAAATAATACTCAATAGCAGCCTTTACATTTTGCTGCGTTTTTTCACCAAAGCCTTTCAATAGCGTTAACCTATTTTCGTTACATGCGTATAGTAGTTCGCCAATGCTTTCAATGCCAAGTTCATTCCAAATAGTTGCAATTTTTTTTGGTCCAAGCCCCTTAATGTTAAGCATTTCTATAACGCCTGTAGGCGTTTTGCTCAGGTAGGTGGTAAGTAAGCCCCAGGTACCTGTAGTAAGTTGTTCAATAATAGCTTTCGCAATACTATCGCCAATGCCTTTGATCTGTGCAATTTTATCGGTCGGAAGCAGCGAAAGCTCTTCAGGGATCCGCTCTATGGTGTATGCAGCCGTGCTATAACTACGGGCTTTAAAACTATTCTCGCCATGTATATCCATTAGCTTACTGAGTAAGCTAAAATTGTCAGCAATTGCAGCGTTCGTCATGCTACAAATTAACATCATTCTCTAGTAGCAATACAAGGGTAATTTGTGCGAAATAGTCATTTGTTGTGAGGCAAAAAAAATCCCAACCGCAATGGTTGGGATCTTCGTATCGAGAATGGTTCGATTACTTTTTAGCAGCTTTCTTAGGAGCAGCTTTTTTAGCAGCGGCTTTTTTTGGAGCGGCGGCCTTCTTAGGGGCAGCAGCTTTTTTCGCAGGAGCAGCAGCTTTTTTAGCGGCGGCTTTCTTAGGAGCAGCGGCTTTTTTCGCAGGAGCGGCAGCTTTTTTAGCGGCGGCTTTCTTAGGAGCGGCGGCTTTTTTTGCAGCAGCTTTCTTAGGAGCAGCAGCTTTCTTAGGAGCAGC
>DMPB01000107.1:11985-12122 GCA_003456175.1 Chitinophagaceae bacterium
GCTTTCTTAGGAGCAGCAGCTTTTTTTGCAGGGGCAGCTTTTTTAGCGGCTGCTTTTTTTGCAGTTGCCATGAATGTAAAATTTAATGGTTAGTAATGCCACTAAATTAATGGTAGTTGGGCAACTTGCAAAATATT
>DMPB01000107.1:12363-13018 GCA_003456175.1 Chitinophagaceae bacterium
TATATTTTAAGCAACAGCAACAGGAACCACTGAAACAGTAGTCTTGTTTTCTTTGCTTTTACGGAATTCTACAGTACCATCTGTAAGTGCGAATAAGGTGAAATCTTTACCAACACCTACATTCTTACCTGGATGATATACTGTGCCACGCTGGCGAACAATAATGTTACCAGCAATAGCAGGCTGACCGCCATATATTTTAACGCCTAAACGCTTGCTTTGTGAGTCGCGGCCGTTTTTTACCGAACCTTCACCTTTCTTGTGAGCCATGGTATAATACGTTTGTTATTTACTACTATAATTTGCTAATACATTACTTCAATTAAGCAATGCTCTCGATTTTAATACGAGTATAGTGCGTACGGTGACCGTGTTTTTTGCGGAAACCTTTACGACGCTTCATTTTAAAAGCGATTACTTTTTCGCCTTTTACTAAATCGCTAACAACTTCTGCATTTACAACTACACCACCATTAGTGTTAATTGTACCATTGTTGTCTACAAAAAGTACATCGCTGAAGGCTACTTTATCGCCGGCAGCTTTGCCTTGTAAATGCGGTACATACAAGCTATCTCCAGCTTGTACTTTGAATTGTTGACCTGCTATTTTAACTACTGCTAACATAACTACTCCAAAATTAGGACGGCAAAGGTA
>DMPB01000055.1:0-5603 GCA_003456175.1 Chitinophagaceae bacterium
TGTTAATGCACATGTACATACCAGCCATACACTAAAAAACAACTTCATGAGCTTTAATTAATTATTTGTGTTTAAAGAGTTACATGATACATACGAGCCTTTGTACCATTTGATTTTGTATTACAACAAGTAGCTTCATAACCCGTATTATAGCACTCCATTGCAGTGTACTGAGCATACTTTTTATGTGTTTTATCGCCTGCAAACACTTTATCGAGTAAGCGTAATGTTACCATACCATCAACTGTTGTTGTTGGCACATTTACAAAATGTAATAAAGCGCCATTCATTTCAATGTGTGCGTCATTTTTTACCGTAAGGTTAGAAAGCTTGGTAGTAATGAACATTTCTGCTACAGAAAAACCAGCATCTTCAACAGCTTCGGCTAGTTGCGATAACTCAATTTTCTTGGTATCATCTAATTGAATTGTGTATTCAGATTTTTGAATATTTGCTTTTACTGATTTTACAAAATCTACTTTGGTTAACGCATCGTATACGGCTTTTGAACACATACTGCAGGTTAAACCACTGGCTTTAAGCGTTGCTGTTTGTATTTGAGCGTGTGTGGCATTAATACCTAGTATCAGGGCCACCAACATTAATAAACGTTTCATAACATATAAATTTACTATCAGTTTGTACAGTACAAGCTGACATTTTTTGTAATAATTGATTAAAAAATACGATTTGCTTATTGCTTTTTACGCTCGTATTGGCAACATTCTGGAAGTGCATCATACACTTCTTTAGGAGCTGTTTTGTTTTGTGTATCGTGCCCTACTGCAGCTATCTTCTCTTCGATGGCAGTAAGCGATGTTTTCTTGCTAAATGTAACTACAAGTTTCTTCCTGTCTTCGTTCCAAACGGCAGTGAGTGCACCAGCAGCAATCGCATTTTTCTCGATTCGCTTTTTGCACATACCACATTCGCCATAAACGGTTACTGAATCGGTAGTTACATCGGTTTTAGATTGACCACTAGCAAGCGCTGCAATAGCAATGAATGCAGCTGTTAAAATTGTACGCATAAAAAAAGTATTTGGATGATGAATTTGATTAAATAACATAAGTGTTGTGCTAGGCACAACTACTAACCCAATATCAAATTCTCCAAATACAATACAATGCTTCGTAAGAAGGGGATATTATTTTGCTATCAAGCGGTGGTGCATTAGCCTTATATGGTAAAGCATGTACAGACACGGGCAATAAACCTGAAGGAATTGCACTGTAAACGATATCATCAGTACAATCTACAGCATTTATTAACGCAATATCTGTGACATTATCAGCATGCTTATGATCGCTTTGTAATTTGGCTAGCTTCACATGCTGCTTGCAACATTTAGCTGGCTTTTTCTTTTTAGCAAGTACACATTTACCGCACTGCTTTTCTTCACTAGCAGCAATGCTAACATTTGCCAATTTGCCCATACAATAATGTAGCTGTACGGCCAACCCACTGGTTACCGACAAGTACACGAAAGCTAATATGGTGCAAATGAACTTGAGCATTTACTGCAAAGTTGCAACTTAATTAGTTTGAAAACGAATGTTGTTTGTTAAAATCGTTAATTGATAAAGCTCCAGTACACTCCTGCTCTGAACCAAAGTGTGTTACCCGCATAAAAAGGAGCTGTAAAATTCCGCTCATTGAAACCGCTGTTACTTCCAATATTTAGGCTATTGATATTTTCCATGCGAATAAAACCTTTGAAAGTTCTGATACGAAAGTGTAAGAACAGGTTCGCATCGGGGCGGTTATTAACGGTTACTGTGTTCTGATAAAAGAACTGTCCGGTAAGTGGCGAATAATCGGCAGGCTTATAACTCGTATAATAGCGAATTTCTAACCCTGTTGCCAGATGCAAATTTTTGAAGAACTGACCTTCAAACACAAACCGATTACGTGTGAAAAATAATGGCAGATTCACAGGAGCCCCACTTGTAGCCTGTTGAAGATACGCTTCGGCATACCAATTAATGCGACGCGAAATTTTGATTTTTTTCTCTACCCCTAACACCAATACATTGAACAAGGTACGTTCTTGAGTTACATTATAATAGTTAGTTAGGTAGGTATAATTACTCAACAGATAATAACGTGCAGATAATTTGATGCCTGCTAACGGATTGTCTGCAACAGCATACAACTGTGATGTATTTTCATTTAGTAGCGAACTAGTACGCACCGTTGGGAACGATGAATTTCCACCAAAAACATGGCTTGGCGTTCTATTCACATTAATAGCGCCTAGTGTAATATAACCAAACTTTTTACCCAGCAAGCTTTTGATATTGGCTTGCACTTGATAGTTGCCCGCATAAACACCTCCGGTATACAATACCCCACTGGCATTCAACTCCCATTTTTTATTGCGTGTTAAGTTTCTGTATTCTGCTAATGCATATAAGTTCGTAAAACGAGCTGTTCCCGTTGCAAGCTTACCAGTTAACAATTGAAGTCCTGCACCTAATTTGATATATTGATTTAGATTTTTCTTTTCAGGATATGAGATTATGGCAAGTTCGTTGGATACATCGTTCCATTGTTCATCATAGGTAAGTGTATCCAGCTGACCGACCGTTTTATTGAAAAAAAGTGCATAGCTAACGCTATCTGTGTATTGATCTCGAAAGGTGTAGCTATGAGTATGACTTATAAAAGTATGTTGTAGACGAAACCTTGGATAGAACAATTTCACTGTGGTGGTATCGTTCACAACAAGACTATCTTTTTGCCCAAAGTCGTAATTCTGCCGAAACAACAACTTTCTTTCGTTGTACAAAGTTCCAGTGATAATATTCACATTGAAAGGATTACGACGGCTACCTAACAATGTGCCTAAACGTGTTTCTAGTTCAAACGGATCATTGAGCTGCAAAGCGTTTAGCTGCGATGGATTTTTTAATCCACCATTCTCGCTGCTTCTAATACTGTTACTAATAAAAATAAAATAGTTGCTGTAGCGTTTGTTAGGACTTGTGTAATGGGCATTTAATCGAATACCATTATGTGCTGTATTTTGATTTTTGAAGGCACCAGGGCTATTGATTAACCGATACTGAAATGCAAAATTAAAATTGGCATTGCGGTTTTGTGTATGTGTAGCATCAATGTACTGTTCTGCTTTTGGCCCAAGTATGTACGCTAGTTCCGTATGCGGCCTTGTGGTGGTGTAAAAACGTGTATCTTCAATTTTGAGTCGATATATATCGAATGCATGAAATCCTGCATCAAAACCAGCTTGCATCAAAGGTGTGAATAACAAGTTTCTAGCAGCATTACCATTATTTCCAATATCAACATAGGTTGCTGGCACTGGCCAGCGTGTAGTCCAATCGTTTAGGCTACTATCTAAACTACGCAAACGTGAGCTATCCCACATTTTGTAACGAATGGTAATGCTATCTTCATTATTGTCGCGACGTTTGAGGCTATCTTGACCTTGCGAACGAGCCCTAACGGGGCGGCCCTGATTATCAAAACTTACATTACTACCAGTTGGCATACTACCACCTGTTGTTGGAAGGCGCTGTCCATTTGCCCGTAAGGCGAACCCTAACAGAACACATAAAAATAGGCATACAACAACAAGTGGTGTGCTACGCAACATATAGTTGTTCCGATTAAAGTTCGGCAATCAAACGTTTGAAAATAGCGGTAAGTTTGGGTTCAGCATCTTTAGCGGCTTGCAACACTTCTTCGTGGGTAATTACATTTTCTTCTTCACGAATACCCAAATCGGTAATGATGCTCACGGCAAATACCTGCATACCAGCATGTACAGCCACTATGTTTTCTTGAACGGTACTCATACCAACAACATCCCCACCAATAGCTTTTATTAGCTGATACTCGGCACGTGTTTCGAAGGTTGGCCCCGTTACACCAGTATAAACACCTTTATGCACATGAATACCCAATTCCTGAGCTATAGCCTCAGCTTTTGCAATAATGGCCTTGCTATAAGGTTCACTCATATCTGGGAAGCGAGTGCCAAGCGCCTCTTCATTTTTACCAATAAGTGGGTTGGGTGTAAAGAATGAAATATGATCTTTAATAATCATCACATCACCTACCTGAAAAGCAGGGTTAACCCCACCCGCTGCGTTCGAAAGCAATAAAGTATGAATACCTAGTAGCTTCATTACGCGTATAGGATAAGCTACTTGCTGTGGCGTATATCCTTCGTAAAAATGGAAGCGACCTGCCATTACTAATACTTGCTTACCACTTACCTCGGCCAATAAAAGCTGACCATGATGCCCTTTTACTGTACTTACCGGAAAGTGTGGAATATTTTCGTATGGAATGCTTACTTGTACGTGTAATTCGTTTTTAAAGTTTCCCAAGCCACTCCCTAAAACAATACCAATTTGTGGCGCTACAGCAGCCCCTATTTGTTGTTGTATATAAGCAACACTTTCATTAAGCTGCTCCATCAATAAACTCATAATCGAAATTTTAGCGTGCAAAGATAGTGCTTGCTATACTAAGCCCTTGTTATAACTTACCAATTGGCCTCTGGACGAGCCTTACGCAGACCTTGTAAGTATGCCTCTACATCTTTCTTTGTTACCAACACCTGCAAATCGTTGGTACTAATTACTATAAAACTGTATTTATCGCCTTGTAACCAAGGTATGATTCTGCTGGCAGCAACAGGTTTTATTTTGTTGATGTATTCTGAAGCAGCAAGGCCATCGTTGAATGGACCAATAAGCACTAAGGTGGCAGAATCGTTAATCTTGTTATTGGTTATAGCCAATGGCTGGTTATAAAATTTTTCTCTATTGTATCGTGTGAAAGAATTTTTGGTTTCGTTCACAAAAACACCGTCTACCTTTTTCAACCAAACAACAGCATAGTGAGGGTTGGCTAAGTTGAAAGTGTATGTAGTCTCAGCAGGTTTTCCTATTGTTATTGTATCTTTTTTAATAGCAACAGGCTCAACCTTTATGGTAGGAGCAACGGCAATTACTGAGTCTTTTTTAACAATTGGCGCCTGATTAATGATGACTTTCGGCGGTTCTAACTGCTGCGCTATATAACTTACTGTATCTTCATCGTTATATCTTGTAATCTGCAAATCCGTTAAGTAACGTTCAATTTCTTTTCTGCGCTGTATAACATCTATCAAGGCATTGGCTTTGGGCACTAAAACATGGCCTTGGTGCAGGCTCGACAAATCTCTTAATACTTTTAAAGCACTACTATCTCTGCGCTGCGATACATAATATACCGCCTCAATAAATAATAATTGTGGCGTCCAAAATTGGTTACCATAAGTACTATCGGCACTACGCTTTAGCTGCTCTGCTACAGCGTAATTACCTGCAATAAACTCATTATAAATTTGGTTGTATTGTGCAGTAGCTTTTGGATTAGCATCGGCAGGGTTTACTGGCTTAGATTGCGTTAGCTTTTGAGTAAATTTTCCTTGCGGGAAATGCTGCTGCAATGCCAACAAGGCACTATCGGCCTTGGGTTGATTGGGTATTTTTTTCGCAGCATAAATCGTTGAAAACAAAGCTTCTTCACGTTCTTCTGCTTTGGGAAAGCGGCGTAGCAACTCATCGTAAGCCGCTACAGCGCTG
>DMPB01000055.1:5855-11160 GCA_003456175.1 Chitinophagaceae bacterium
CTGAGATAGTCGTTCAAATTGTTTTGAAAAGTAAGTCCATTACTCAGCAGAGCCTTACTGATAATACTGTTACTAGCATCTATCATTGCTGGTGTGGTTGGAATATTAGCCAGCATGCCTTCGAATGTAATGCCGCCACCAATATCGCTAGCACTAGTTTTACCATCTTGCGACGGAAGTGCTACATCACTTAACGCATTAGGATCCATACTATTGGCAGCAAGTACTTTATCAATTTCGGTTTGCCTGCGCCAGTTGTCTACATTAGGTCGCTTACCCCACTGTAACTTGAAAGCATTGAAACCTTGACTCTTCAAGCTTTCGTTATTAAAGTACCACTCTCCTTTTGCTACACCACCTCCTGTGGTGAATAAATCTGCTGGCGCCTTGGTATTTGCTGTAACCGCAGGGTTAAAACTAGCGTTGCCGCCAGCATCATCGTCTTCTTTTTCTTTCATGCCTTGCTGCTTTCGCAATTGGCGGTATAGCTTACGTACAATTGCTTCTCTATCTTTTTCTCCTTTTACCGCAAGGGCTTGCAAACTATCCTGTAAATCAATAGCGGCGATATTAGTGGCAATGATTTTAACGGCTGGCTGCCTTTGTAGCACACGGTTCATTTGAACAGAATCTCTTAAGCTTTGCACAACAATACTGTCGTACCATTTTGATGCAGGCACATATTGTTTTTTATCGAAAAACAAATCGGCTAGCAGTAAGCAACTGGCATTTTTTTGTTCGGGATTGGTACTTACACGAATGCTTTTTTCTAAGGCAGCGGTGGCTGCATCAAAGCGATTCAGTTCTAGTTCTAACTGAGCCACTGCATAGTATACAATATCGCCGTATGGCTGATATTTTTCCTTTTTACCTAGCCTGTATAGCTTCTCAATGCGTTCTTTCAAAGCCTTCTGATCGTTACTACCCATGGTTACGCTGTTTAAATTAGCGTATACCTCCATTACAGGATCAATCGTATGCTTCGCAGCTTCGCCATAAAAGTGAGCAGCATCGGTGTAGTTACCGGTTCGCTGATACATTTGGGCAATTAAGAACTCCCAGCGGCTCCGCTCTTCTTTATTAGCAGCATTAACTAGTGCCTTACTCAATTGCATAGCGGCACTATCGTATACTTTGTTCTGATAAAAATAGTAGGCTTGTAATTCTGCCAAGTCAGATTTTAGATGTTTTGGGAAGTTAGGATCTTTAGCGAGTAGTTGTAACAAACTGCCTGCATCGGCCGATGCACCTGCTGCCATTTGTGTTTTTACCATCCAAAGCAACGCTTCATTTCTACTCGATGGCTGACTTGTTAATCGCTTCCAGAAGGTTCGTTTCTCTTTCGTAACAATTGTAAATACTCCGTTCGTATTACTTGCATTGCTTCCAATGGGTACATCATAACCACCATCTTTAGGCGCAAATGCATAGTTCATGTACGAAAACACCCATGCTGCACTATCAAAATTCTTACGATAATAATAAGCCTTCCCCATTAGCAGGTAAAGGTTATCTATCCAATCGTTATTAAGATTGTGCAACAATATACCCGCTGTACACTTGTAAATGACACTATCAATTTCGCCTGCACTTTGGGCAGTGCCATCTAGCGTATAGTTATAAAATGGTAGTAACGTGGTGAAATCATCACGGTATGTTTGTTTGGCTCTCAGTACAATTTCATTAAGCCTGTTATTGGCGTTGAAGTAGTAATTATAATGCGTTACTGTATTATTGATGAAACGCTTCGGAGCTGAAAATTTCTTCTCATTACTTTTTTCGGCTGCAAGCTTTCTGTTTTTATATTTTTCTGGTTTTTTCAACTCTACTTCGGTACCAGGCTGTGCTGCTAATTGCAACGCTACCGCTACCACTAATAAACAAAGTATAACCAGCCTTCTCAGCATTCTATTCATGTGTTGTTACAAGGCACAAAGCCATCTTACTAACTTCTTACGAAATAATAACGTGCTTCAAAGTAAAAGATTTTAATGATAGTTAGGTTTTTCATTACACGAATAACATTTACCCGTAAGGACAATACCCTAAAATCATAAAAAAAGCGGCGCCTAAAGCACCGCTTTATACATTGTACCTTACGGTAAATATAGTTATGCCACAGCCTGCTTCACTAACTCAGCAGCTTCGCTTAATTGAATGGCACTTTGTACTTTAAGACCACTTTCATCGATAAGTTTCTTAGCTTCTTCGGCGTTGGTACCTTGTAAGCGAACAATGATAGGAATATTGATATTACCCAATTTGTTATAGGCTTCAATTACACCAGCCGCAACACGGTCGCAACGCACAATTCCACCAAAAATGTTAATCAAAATAGCTTTAACATTTGGGTCTTTCATGATAATACGGAAGCCAGCTTCAACAGTTTGGGCATTAGCAGTACCACCAACGTCTAAGAAGTTCGCAGGTTCGCCACCGCTTAGTTTAATCATATCCATTGTTGCCATGGCTAAGCCGGCACCATTTACCATACAACCTACGTTACCGTCGAGCTTTACAAAGTTTAAGTTGTACTGACCAGCTTCTACTTCTGTAGGATCTTCTTCCGTTACATCGCGTAGATCGGCCAAATCTGGGTGACGCATTAAGGCATTGTCATCCAAATTCATCTTACAGTCTACTGCGATAATTTTTTCATCGCTTGTTTTAAACAATGGATTGATTTCAAGCATTGCAGCATCTAAACCTACGTAAGCATTGTAGAGGTTTGTAACAAACTTTACGCAGTTTTTAAAAGCTTCGCCACTGAGGCCAAGATTAAAAGCAATTTTGCGGGCCTGAAAACCTTGTAATGGTCCACCAGGGTGCACCCATTCTTTAAAGATTTTCTCAGGGGTATTATGTGCCACTTCCTCAATGTCCATACCGCCTTCGGTACTGTACATAATTACGTTTTGGCCTTTGCTACGATCTAGCAAGATACTGAGGTAAAACTCCTTAACAGGGTTGGGACCAGGGTAGTAAACATCTTGCGCTACTAATACCTTGTTCACTTTTTTACCAGCCGGACCCGTTTGAATGGTTACTAACGTGCCGCCTAAGATATTTTTAGCAATATTGCTAACATCTTCTAAACTTTTGCCAACGGCAACACCACGTTGCTCGCTACCTTCAATTTTTCCTTTACCACGGCCACCGGCATGAATTTGTGCCTTAACAACCGCAAAGTTGTTGTTCGTTTGATTTTTAATTTGACGATAAGCTTCCTCAGCTGCCATTACATTATCAACTGCAATCCCCTCTTGTACGGGTACGTTGTACTTTTTCAGCAACTCCTTGGCTTGGTATTCGTGAAGGTTCATACGAGCAATATTTTAGTGCCGCGAAGATAAGGGCTAAATCAATGCAGGATAATGAAAAAGGCACTACAAAAAGAAAATATCGACCTATAAATATTTATAACCATTACCACAAATTAGCCTAGCCGTAACAACCGCTTTGTAACAGTTTTTCTTTTCTTTGTTGTATGAGTAAAAAGAAAGTGGCACTTGTTACTGGCGGCTACAGTGGCGAGGCGCAGATCAGTTACAAAAGCGTTATTACGGTAAATAACAACCTGAACCGCAACTTATACGATGTATTTATAATTGATATTAACCCCGAAGGTTGGTTTTACAGCCCCGATAATAATGCACCTCGTATAGCAATAGATAAGAACGACTTTTCCCTTACGGTAAATGAGGAACGCATTGTATTTGACGTTGTTTTATTGTGTATGCATGGCACACCGGGTGAGGATGGGAAGTTACAAGGCTATTTTGATATGCTTGGCCTACCTTATACCAGTTGCGATGCTGCCACAAGTGCACTTACTTTTAACAAAAGATATACCGTTGCTGTAGCCAGTTTCGGAGGCGTACATGTTGCCAAAAGCATGCACCTATTTAGCCATACACCTATTACTACCGATGCAATTTTAGCACAGTTACAGCTACCTGTATTTGTAAAGCCCAATAATGGTGGAAGTAGCATTGGCATGAGTAAGGTTACCAATGCTGATGCTTTAGCCCCTGCCTTGGAAAAAGCATTTAAAGAAGATACGCAGGTGTTGGTAGAAGAATTTATATCGGGCCGAGAATTCACCATTGGCGTTTTTAAAACCAAGGGTGTTATTCAAACACTTCCAATAACAGAAGTAATTAGCGGTAACGAATGGTTTGACTTTGAAGCGAAATACCTAGGTAAGAGTCAAGAAATTACGCCAGCAGTAATTTCTGAAGATGTAGCTGCCGATATTAGTAATGCTGCTAAAAGAGTGTATGAAGTATTGAATTGCAGAGGTGTGGTAAGAATTGACTTTATTTACAACGAAGCAAAATCGGCACCATTTATGCTAGAAGTTAATACGGTGCCTGGCCAAAGCGAAGCAAGTATCATTCCACAGCAGGTGAAAGCAATGGGGTGGACACTGGAACAATTCTACAGTGCATTGGTAGAAGAGGCATTGGCTAGTGCTTAAACATTTACCGTAAGGTTTTAAAAACCACTAAAAAAACACAGCGTGTTCAAAAGCTTTTTACAAAAACCACTTTGGGTGCACTTTTTAGTTGCACTTGGTATTGTTACTTTTTTATTTGTTGGCTTTTTTAGCAGCTTAGGCTGGCTTACTAAACACGATGCGAATGAACGTGTTCCATTGGTGTTAGGGAAAAAAGTAGATGATGCTACCGCTATTTTAGAGGCCAAAGGTTTTGATGTTGAAATTCAAGACAGCATATACGTTGATACAGCAGCCCCTTTAGCTGTAATGAAGCAAAGCCCAGAAGCTGATTTATTGGTAAAGCGTAATCGTACGGTTTATCTTACGATAAATCGTGCTGTTGCACCTTTAATTGAAATGCCCGATTTGAAAGGCTTTAGCTTCAGAAGTGCCGAAGTGTACTTACAAAGTATGGGATTAAAGCTCGGCGATACTACTTACAAGCCAGATATTGCTCGTAATAGTGTATTAGAGCAACTATTCAACGGTAAGCCTATTGCCCCTGGTACAAAAGTTAGTATGGGTAGTAGCATAAGCTTTGTGCTTGGCAGTGGCATTGGTAATACTACGAGTGGCGTACCGGACTTAGTTGGCTTAACATTGGCAGAAGCTAGAGAGTTACTTTCAAGTATGAATATTGGCATTAGTGCCATTATTCCGGAAGGTGAAATTACAGATCAGGAAAAAGCTTACATCATTAAACAAAGTCCTGAAGCATATACCGTATTGCCTGATGGTTCAAAGCAATACAACAGCATACGACCTGGGCAGTTAATAGACTTATGGATTGGTCTAAACCCACCC
>DMPB01000210.1:0-261 GCA_003456175.1 Chitinophagaceae bacterium
ATACAGTAAGCATTATCCCTGGTTCTTTAGTGGTTACAGGTTTAGATACAAGTTACTTTACAGTAAATGAACTCCGCAGTTGGTTATTGTTTAGAAAAAGACCACAAGCTAGTGTTGTACAAGTGCAATATCGTGTATGGCCAATGCAGTGGTATACACCTTACGCCACCTACAAATATGATAGTATTGTAAATAGGTTTGTAGCTGCACAACCTGCAAGGCAACGTACTGCCGATGATCGGTTGTTCAATTTCGGCAACT
>DMPB01000210.1:522-3868 GCA_003456175.1 Chitinophagaceae bacterium
AAATGGTTCCTTTGGTCGTAGTTTAAGTTTTGGTAATAATCAAGATGCTGTATTTAACAGTCAGCTCAACTTACAGTTGAGTGGTTACATTGCCGATAGCATTCAGTTACTGGCTGCTATTACCGATAATAATATTCCCATACAACCCGATGGTACAACGCAGCAATTAAATGAGTTCGATCGTATTTTATTGCAATTCCAAAAACAGCAATGGAGCTTGAGTTTAGGCGATATTGATGTAAGGCAAAATCAACATTATTTTCTCAATTTTTACAAGCGCTTACAAGGCGTACAATATGCACAGCAGTGGCGTACAAATCAGCAAGTTACTGGTAATACAATGGTAACAGGGGCTATTGCTAAAGGTAAGTTTGCACGGTATGTATTTCAAGGATCAGAAGGTAACCAAGGACCTTATCGCTTACAAAGTCCAAATGGAGAATTGTTCTTAGTAGTGTTAGCCAATACCGAGCGTGTTTTCATGGATGGTGAATTGCTACAACGTGGTGAAGATCAAGATTACACCATTAACTATAATACTGCCGAAGTAACATTTACACCACGAAGAATGGTTACGAAAGACAAGCGTATACAAATTGAATTTGAATATGCCGATCGTAATTATTTGAACAGTATGTTGTATGCAACTACTAATATTAGTAAAGCTAATCGTTGGAAAGTAAGCGTTGCAGCTTATAGTAATACCGATGCTAAGAATAGCCCCATCAATCAAAGTTTAGATAATGCACAAAAGCAATTTTTAGCAGCTACTGGCGATAGTATTCAAAGTGCTTTTTACCCTGTTGCTAGTATTGATACTTTTGCTGTAGGTAAAATTTTATATAAGAAAATTTTTGTAACTTATACTGGAGGTAGTGATAGTGTTTATGTGTACAGTACCAATCGCGATAGTGCTAAGTATAATCTCAATT
Organism: Chitinophagaceae bacterium; assembly: GCA_003456175.1. Taxonomy (GTDB): domain Bacteria; phylum Bacteroidota; class Bacteroidia; order Chitinophagales; family Chitinophagaceae; genus UBA10646. Next base: position 1,455 of record DMPB01000210.1, read on the forward strand.
TCATTAATGTCGGCGCCAATAAAGGTAATTATATACCCTTGTTAAACGCTGCAAATGGTAAGGTGTATCAATGGGTAGCACCCGTTAATGGTATACCACAAGGTAGCTACGAACCTGCAACTTTTTTGGTAACACCAAAGCAACAACAATTAGCAACTATTGTAAGTGAATTCAATATTACATCTAACCTTACGGTAAAAGCAGAAGCAGCTGTTAGTAAATATGATATCAATCGCTTTGCAACCAAACAAAAACAAAATGATGTTGATGCAGCAGGCCGTTTGGCAATACAACATGCGAAACAGTTGCGGCAATGGCAACTTACCACCACAGCACAATATGAATGGGTTGGTAAAAATTTCAGCACTATTGAACGCTTACGAGCTCCTGAATTTTATAGAGATTGGGGCTTGCCGATATTGTTACTGCAACAAGTGCAAGAGCAACTGCCAGCGTTAAGTGTTACACTAAAAAAGCAGCAGCAGTCTATTGGCTATCAGTATCAAGGGTATATACGTGGCGATGGTTTTAATGCTAACCGGCATACACTTACACATCAATTACAACAACGCAGTTGGGATTGGAATGCTAACATGCAACTTACCAATAGTAACACCGAAATTTTACAGGGTAGATTTATTAGACCAACAATACAAATTAGTAAGCTGTTGCCTCAGTTGAAACAATGGCAAGTTGGGGCTACTTATGCATTAGAAAATTATCAACAGCGTTATTTGCCTTCAGATACTTTAACACCACTAAGTTTTATGTTTGAAACAATTACGGCCTTTATCAAAAGTGACGTACAAAAGCGTAATCGGTGGGAGTTACAATACTTTACCCGTAAAGATGGGTTGCCTTTAGGAAGCAACTTACAAATAGTAGATAGAAGCCATAACTATAACGCTCAGTTGTGGTTAATGGCCAATCCCAAGCATCAATTACGAATGAATGTAACATATCGTACTTTACAAGTGTATCAGTCTAAACTAAGCAGTCAAAATTCAGATAATACATTGTTAAGTCGAATTGAATACATGGTGAATGAATGGAAAGGATTACTAACAGGTTCTTTGTTGTATGAGGTAGGTACCGGGCAAGAACAACGCCGCGATATCAGCTATGTAGAAGTGCCTACAGGGCGTGGAGAATACACTTGGATAGATTACAATAACGATGGTATACCTCAGCTCAACGAATTTGAAATAGCACAATTTCCAGATCAAGCAAAGTACATACGTATTTTCACACCTACCAACACCTTCATCAAAGCAAGTTATAATCAGTTTAACTATGCTATTAATATTCAACCAAGAGCTCTATGGGCTAAGAGTAATAATTGGTACAAACAACTTTTCAGCAGAACACAACTTACAACCACCATGCAGCTATCGCAAAAGGCTGTAAGCAATGGTAATGCGTTGTTAAATCCATTTACCGCAAGGGCTAGCGATACTAGTTTAATTGCATACAATGTAGCCGTTAGTAACACATTAGGTATTAACCGCTTTAGTACAAAATGGGGTATAGATATTACGAATATTCAAAATACACAAAAGGCATTATTAACTTACGGTACCGAAACGCGTACTGTGAACGAGTGGGTAGTTAAAGGGCGTACTGCTATTACAACTCATTGGTTGTTAGAGGCCATTCATAAAACAGGTACACAGGTGGTTACTACGCCATCGTTCGCTAACCGAAATTTCAATATCCAATCGCAAAGTATAGAGCCAAGAATTACGTACACTGCGGGCACTATGTGGCGAGTACTTGTTAGCTATCAATATGTATTACAGAAAAATACCCTTACGGTAAATGAACGAAGCAACAATAATACTATCAATGGTGAGTTTAAGTATAATGCCACACAAAAAACAAGCTTGCTCGTACGCGGAAGCTACAATAATATACTTTTTGAAGGTGCTGTTAATAGTACTACAGGCTTCGTGTTATTAAATGGATTATTACCCGGCAAAAACTATTTGTGGGGTGTTGAGCTAACACAACGTTTGATGAATAATTTAGAGTTAACGCTGCAATACGATGGCCGCAAACCTGCAGCTACAAGAACCATTCATAGAGGCAGTGCAGCCATAAGAGCATTGTTATAAATTGTCTAATAATTGTTCTACTTGTTGGCGTGAAACTGGCTGTGGCGATAGTCTGTGAATTTGTGTAGGATTAGCAAGCGTTTGTGCACCAGTCATGTATAATTGATTGCCCCGCTTACTAATAACTAATACATAAATAGGCGTATTGTTAGGTACTGCATTTACATAGAATAATCTATTTGTAACATCTGGTAACATACGTAATACCACTTTTTGCTGCTGATAAATTACATAAGCCGCGGTATTAGCATTGGTATAGTTGGGTGGCAAAATAAGATTAACCCGACCATGTTGTTGGGT
>DMPB01000210.1:4107-4386 GCA_003456175.1 Chitinophagaceae bacterium
TGTTGTTGGGTAGTATCTATAGGTTTGCCAATCATAATTGTACCCAATCTTTTGAAAGCTACATTGTAGCCAGTATCTGTAATGGTAGTACCTAAGATAGGTGTTGGTACAACTGCATTTGTATCGGTGCTAGGTACCCAAGCAGTACCACCCCAATTATTAGATGCACTCTCTGCATAGTATAACTTGAGGCCGCTTTGAGGTTGAGGCAGTTTATGTATCAAATCAAATCTACTATTGTTATTAACAAACAAAGCAACGTTATTCGGTGCATAGCCA
>DMPB01000210.1:4637-7160 GCA_003456175.1 Chitinophagaceae bacterium
AGCCACGTAAGCTAAAAATGCTCATTGCTTCTATCGGAAGATCTCCCACATTATTAAAACGATTATTGCGTATATGATCTCCTTTAGTACTTGTAATATTCAAATCAACCATTAATGTACCATAGTAAGGGCCTTGATTGGTAAAAACACTATTAGAGCGTACCAACAACTTTACTTGGTTGTTGAAACTCATAATGTCGTTGGTATTTAAGCGAGCACTATCGGTAATAATTTGTGTTCGTTTGAACATAGTATCTATCGGAATAGTGATAGACATATCGGCACTACCATTGCCTGTGGTTAACCAAGCAGTATCATTAGTACTGTTATTGTATGCTACAAATTCTTCACTAATTTCCTTGGTGCAACTTTGTAAGAGCCATAGCATACTCAAGCTGCATAAGTATATAATATGTTGTAATGTTTTCATGCTTCTACGAATCCTTAATGATTGTTGATTTGGTAGCGAATGCCAAGCTGCACACCTGCAACGTGAAAGCGTTGTGTAAATGCTTTATTCCCCGATATGTTGCCGAAATTGTAGCGTAAGTAGGGTTCTGCAAAAGCGCTAAGTGTATTACTGATCGGCTTAATAATACTCATACTGGCATAGGCACCAATACCAATATTATGCTTATATAAATTACCTGTATGTGTTGCTGTTGGCAGTAATGGTAATAGTGTGCTATCTAGCATATTGCCTTTATACCAACTGTATACATTAATCACAGCACCACCGGTAACACCAAACTTCCAACTATCGTTACCCCATTCGTAGCTCAATAAAATAGGAATATCGAAGCTTCTATACTGGTTGTTGCCGCGTTTTGTTATGTAACCAACAGTTTCAAAACTACTGGTATCGCTAACACGCAATGTATCGCCTGGGGTATGTACTACGGTTCTGATTGTAATTACAGTAGTAAGTTTTCTTTCGTTTTCTATACGTTGCGTAAAGCGTTCATTGATTTGACTGTACTGTAAGCCCGTTTTTAGAAATAATTGATTGCTTAAACCAATTACACCACGTACACCTGTTGTATAACTAAGTGTACTGCTTTCCATACTATCTCTTTTAGAAATATAACCTTCGTAAGCACTGTTAGCACTTCTCAAATTTCTAAATGCCATATCGGCACTTGTATAAGCCTCGATATACCAAGTTTTTGGAATACGACCATTGGCCGATGGACAATCTAGCCCAATCATACTACCTGCATCTAAGGTCTTTTTTAAATCTGCCACATCTTGATACTGCCTTTGCCAAACAATAGTACTGTTGTAAGTTGTTGCATCAAAATTAGCAGCGGCGCTGTTATCATTTATATTAATGCTGGCGTTTGATAAGTTTGATATTGCAAGTGAAGGCTGTTTTTTGTAAGTATGTTTCCTTACGGTAAATGATGTATTGAGAGAGGTGTTATTACTTTGATGTGAAGGGTTATTGGTTTTATCAAGAAAGTTATTTTGTTGTGTTCGTGTTACCAGTTTTGAACTTTGCAAGCTCATTACTTCATCCGAATTATTCGTTCCAATAGTTGGTGCAGTGGTTGTAGTAGCAAGTTCTTGATTGGTTGCTGTTACTTTTTTTGATGCATTTAAATCGGCGATGTAATTAGTATTGCTTCGTTGGTGCTGCGTACCTAATGGGTTAGTAGTAACAACTGCGTTTTCATTTGCCGTAAGGCTATTGCTATTCCACTGCCAATAAGCAATAGTACCAAGTGAAGCAAAAAGTAAGCCTGCCGCAAGCCACCAAATAAAAATTGGTCGGCGGTTAGGCTCTTTGGCCGCAGCGATACGTTCCCACATATCTGCCGGAACGGCCGCTTTGTGTGTTTGTAGCTTTTCTTTTACAAAAGCATCGAATAAGTTATCGTTCATGCTATACAGCAACTTTTTGTAAAGCAATAATTTGGTTTTGTAACATTTTTCTGGCTTTTACCAATTGGCTTCGACTTGTGCCTGGCTGTATGCCAAGCATTTCTGCTACTTCTTCGTGGCTATAACCTTCTATTACCACTAAATTGAACACTGTTTTGTAGCCCGTTGGTAAGTTGTTGATGAGTTCCATAATTTGGTTAGCTCCCAAGTGGCTATAAGCATAAGGCTCTAAGCTTTGTTGGGTAGTATCGGCATGGTGATCTTTAATTTCAGTAAAGTTGATTCTCTTCTTCTGCAACTGTTTTAAAGCCGTATTCACCATAATTCTACGCATCCAGCCTTCGAACGAGCCTTCGAACTTAAATTGATGTATGAAGCGAAATATGCGTATAAAGCCCTCTTGTAGCATATCTTCTGCTTCATCGGCCGAGTTCGCATAGCGTTGACATACCGCCATGAAAGTAGTAGCGTATTGCTGAAACAGCATACGCTGGTACTGGGCATCTTGCCGAATACAGCCTTGTATCAATTCGTGTTCCGTCAAATGGGTTCGTGTATTTACAACAAAGATGGAACGTATTTAACTACAAGATACCATCATTTACGTAAGTGTTGCCTATAAGTATACAGCCCCGCCTT
>DMPB01000210.1:7389-7536 GCA_003456175.1 Chitinophagaceae bacterium
GCCCCGCCTTAGGCAGGGCTGTAGCTATTTTGTTCCGGGCTTTTTAGGTAAAACTGCTTTTGGTTGTGGTGCGGCAGGCATAGGAGCAGTTTTTTTATCGGTTGTTGGCTTTTTATCGCTTTCACCACCGGGTAAGGGAGGCATAGC
>DMPB01000210.1:7789-9360 GCA_003456175.1 Chitinophagaceae bacterium
ACCGGGTAAGGGAGGCATAGCATTACCTGTACTTGGTGGTGGCGGCACATCGCTTTCTGGCATGATTTCTTCATTCATATCGCCATAATCGGTACTAGTGCCATTGCCCATATCTTCTCCTTCTACGCCAATGGTGTTGCCACTATTCATCCAATCGTAATTCACATCGTTCTGCATTACTTCTGGCTTGTAAAAGGTGCTTCTGCTATCTATACCTAACGATTTATCGTTGAGTACTTTATGAAAAAAGTAAGCCCAAATAGGCAGTGCCAAAGAGCTGCCGCCACCTAAACTTGTACTGTTGAAACGAATAAAACGGTCATCGCAACCGCTCCAAACGCCTCCCATTAATTGCGGCGTGTAGCCGATAAACCAAGCATCGCTGTTATCGTTAGTAGTACCCGTTTTTCCGGCAACGGCACCTGTAACATCGTAGCTCCAAACGCGGCGGCCAGTACCGTATTTCATCACACCTTCCATCATGTTTACAACGGAATAGGTAGTGATTTCATTGATGATTTCTTTACGGTTGGGTATAAAGTTTTGTAATACGTTACCGTTTTTATCTTCAATGCGGGTAATATACATGGGTTTTACATTAAACCCTTTACCGGGGAACATGCTGTAGGCCTGCATCATTTCAAATAAAGAAATTTCACAAGCACCTAGCGAAATAGATGGATAGGCATCAATTGGTGCAGTAACATTACAGTTGCGTAAAAAATCAACAAATTTTTTAGATGCTTCCATACCATTGCCGTTACCAACTTGACTTAGAATATAGGCTGTAGCACAGTTACGGCTTTGTGCCAATGCCTGACTCATAGGCATAGTGCCTCCTGTACAACTTTCGCTGGTAGCTGGTACCTTGCCAATACTTCCATAATCTTGTTGCACATCTTGCACGGGTGTATTGGGCGTCATATTTGCTTCTTCAATAGCAAGGCTGTATAATAATGGTTTAATGGTACTACCTACTTGCCTGCGAGTATTAATATTAACGTGGTCGTATTTGAAGGTTTTGAAATCAATACCGCCTACCCATGCTTTTACTTCGCCACTTAGTGGATCCATCACCATAAAGCCTGCTTGTAACATTTGACGATGGTACTTGATGCTGTCTAAAGGCGTCATGGTAGTATCTGTGCTACGTTCTTTATTCCATGCAAATACTTTCATGTCGACAGGTTGATTAAAGCTTGCTTTAATTTCGGCCTCAGAGGCACCTGCACGTTCCATATTACGCCAACGGTCACTGTTTTTCATCGCAGCCTGTAAGATGTTTTCAAAGCCCTTCCAAGCGGTGCCTTTAGCAATATTCGATTGCTCGTTGAGAAGCTTTTGCATTTGCGCCATATGCTTTCCTACGGCTTCTTCTGCATACAATTGCATTTTGGGGTTGATGGTCGTATAGATTTTAAGTCCATCGCGATATAAATCGTAATTCTCACCGGTATCGGGGTTTTTATGCTCTTTGCACCACTTCTTCATTTCTTCACCAAGTACCATTCTAAAGTAGGGGCCTAAACCTGCTACTTCATTGAGCTTTTGATAGTTTAATGGGATAGGTG
>DMPB01000210.1:9608-11505 GCA_003456175.1 Chitinophagaceae bacterium
GATAGGTTGTTGCTTTAAAGTGCTAGCTTCCGTTTCTCCGATATATTTATTTCGCACCATTTGTCCTAGCACAATATTTCTACGTTCAGTTGCACGCTTAGGGTTGGTACGTGGATTATATAATCCCGGTGCTTTAAGCATTCCAATTAATACAGCGGCTTCATCTACCGTAAGGCGGTCTGGTTCTTTCTGAAAAAAGGTTTTTGCTGCGTTACGAATACCAAACACGTTATCGCTAAACTCAACAGTGTTCAGGTATAGGGTGATAATTTCCTCTTTTGTAAAGTTCCGTTCAAGCTTGATAGCGATGATACTTTCTTTAATTTTTTGCAAGCCTCGCAAAAAGAAATTTCGAGTACTCCAGTTATCTGTGAATAGGTTTTTAGCAGTTTGCATCGTAATGGTACTAGCCCCCCCATCGGTACCTAGCTTACCAAAAGCTCTTAACAAGGCAAGTCCATCTACGCCGCTGTGATCATAAAAACGTTCGTCTTCCGTTGCTACTAATGCATGTACAATATGCTCGTTCAAATCTTTGTAAGTAATATTTACGCGGTCTTGCAGGTAATATTTACCCATAAGGGTACCATCTTCTGCATATACTTGTGTGGCTACCGATGCCGATGGGTTTTCTAATTCCGCGATAGATGGCATGGCTCCGAATAAACCAAAATTAGCGCCAACCAATAATAAAATAACACTACCCAAACCAATCCAGAAAACACGCCAGAATATGAGAACCGCTTTTTTCATGCCAATAAATTGTAAGATTGAGCAAATATGCTGTGTAATTAGCAACCCTTGTGCCAATTTACGCGTAATTGAAAAAGTTTTAACGCACTTACGTAAATGTACACATATTCAAACCTATTGTTAACGAATTATTGCTTTCTGTTCTATTGCTTTTGATTGCCTACTTTTGCACATGGCAACGAAAAAATCTCCCAGCACAAGCAACGTTTCTACCCAGCGAATTTGGGGCGAAGGACTCACTTTTGATGACGTTTTATTAATGCCAGCTTACAGCCAGGTATTACCAAGAGAAGTAAATACAAGTACACAACTTACCAAAAGCATTACGCTTAACATTCCACTGCTCTCCGCTGCAATGGATACAGTTACCGAGGCGAATTTGGCCATTGCATTAGCAAGAGAGGGGGGCTTGGGTATACTTCATAAAAATATGAGTATTGAAAAACAGGCCGAGCAAGTGCGTAGAGTTAAGCGAAGTGAGAGTGGCCTAATCATAGATCCAATTACGTTGTTGGAAGATGCCACTATAGGCGATGCACTGAAGCTAATGCGTGATAATAAAATTGGTGGTATCCCCGTAGTAGATAAGCAACAGAAACTAGTAGGTATTCTAACAAACCGTGATTTGCGTTTCGAAACCGATCATAAAAAATTGGTGAAAGCGGTGATGACTACCGAAAAGCTCATTACTGCACCAGAAGGAACAGATTTAAAGAAAGCTGAGAAAATACTACGCCAATATAAAATTGAAAAGCTTCCAGTTGTAACCAAATCTGGAAAGCTAGCAGGATTAATCACTTATCGGGATATTCTTCAGGCGAGGCACAACCCCAGTGCAGTGAAAGATGCTCATGGTCGCCTTTTAGTAGGGGCAGCACTTGGTATTACTAAAGATTTGATGGAACGTGCCGCTGCGTTACAGCATGTAGGTGTGGATATTGTGGCACTCGATAGTGCTCACGGACATACAAAGGGCGTGATTGATGCTTTAAAGCAACTCAAAAAGAGTTTTAAAAATTTACAAGTAATAGCAGGTAATGTTGGTACTGCTGAGGGAGCTATTGCTCTCGCTGAGGCAGGTGCCGATGCAGTAAAAGTTGGTATTGGTCCGGGTAGTATTTGTACCACACGTATCGTTGCTGAT
>DMPB01000029.1:0-5701 GCA_003456175.1 Chitinophagaceae bacterium
GGCGAAGGTTCTGTAGATGCCATTTTTACTGCTTTGTGCACAGAAATTGATCGTAGAAAATAAATCATCATTTACCGTAAGGTAATTAATAATACATATTTGCTCCAGCCTTGGCTGGAGCTTTTTTTATACCCTAACCTTACGGTAAATGACTGTAAAACTCAAAAACTAACTACCATTAGTGCCGCTTATATTTGCACAGCAAAATGTATTGTATGAATCAAAAATTCACTGAACGAATCGCCGCCGAATTGGCTGAAATTGAAAGTGCCGGATTGTTTAAAAAAGAGCGTGTTATTACCAGCGAGCAAGGCGCAGAAATTGTTGTGAACGGAAAACAAGTATTGAATTTTTGTGCAAATAACTACTTGGGTTTAAGTAGCCACCCTAAAGTAATTGAAGCTGCTCACAAAGCTATTGATACACATGGCTACGGTATGAGTAGCGTGCGTTTTATTTGCGGTACGCAAGACATACATAAAACCTTAGAGCAAAAAATTGCCCAGTTTCTCGGTACTGAAGATACCATTTTGTATGCCGCTGCCTTCGATGCGAATGGCGGTGTTTTCGAGCCTTTATTTAACGAGCAAGATGCTATTATTAGCGATGCCTTAAACCACGCCAGCATTATTGATGGTGTTCGCTTATGCAAAGCACAGCGCTATCGGTACGAGCACAATAATATGGCCGATTTAGAAGCACAATTACAAGCATCGCAAAGTGCACGAAGCCGTATTATTGTTACCGATGGTAGCTTTAGTATGGATGGTACCATTGCACAGCTCGATGTAATTTGCGACCTCGCAGATAAGTACGATGCTATTGTAATGATTGATGAATGCCACAGTAGCGGTTTCTTGGGCAAAACGGGTAGAGGTACACATGAGTACAGAGGTGTAATGGGGCGAATAGATATTATTACAGGTACGCTTGGTAAGGCATTAGGTGGTGCCAGCGGTGGCTTTACCAGCGGCAAAAAAGAAGTGATAGAAATGTTGCGCCAGCGTAGTAGGCCTTACTTATTTAGCAATACGGTAGCACCAAGCATTGTGGGCGCTTCTATTGCAGTACTCGATATGCTTACCGAAACCACCGCCTTACGAGATACATTAGAATTTAATACCAGGTATTTCCGTTCGAAGATGACGGAGGTGGGCTTTGATATTAAACCCGGAGATCACCCAATTGTGCCCGTAATGTTGTACGATGCCGTACTTGCACAACAATTTGCTGCCCAAATTTTAGAAGAAGGTATTTATGTTATTGGCTTCTTTTTCCCTGTTGTACCCAAAGGGCAGGCACGTATTAGAGTGCAGTTAAGCGCTGCACATACGCAAGAACATTTAGATAAAGCTATAGCAGCATTTACGAAAGTTGGTAAGCAGCTCGGCGTAATTAAATAAATTTTTATTGATATGTTAAGGCCGCCCAAGGGCGGCCTTTTTTTGTTGATAGCTATACCTTACGGTAAATGTTGGCCTGCGTTTGTATTTACCGTAAGGTAGAATGAATATACAATGCTTCGGGAATAATTGGCAGGAATGCTTATGCTCGATACACTAAGTTGCATATAAATATATTTCAAATGAAAGGAGTGATGTTTGTGATGTTGAGTGTAATGATGAGTGCTTTAGTAAATGCACAAGGTTGTAGTGATGCTGGCTTTTGTTCGATACATAGCTTGCAACCAAATAAGGCACTTGCAAAGCGGCACTTATTAAAATTTGGCGCTAATTATGGCAAGGCCGATAATGCCATACAAGCGTATGCATCTTATGTTAATTACTTATATCAGTGGAATAAAAAGTTAGTGACCGATATTAAGCTTACAGCTTTGGCACAATCGGGGAATGGTATTAATACTTTTGGAATGGGTGATGTTTTTATTACGAGTACTTATAATGCTACCGATGCAATAAAATTGATTGGTGGTGTGAAGGTGCCACTCAATACTGCGGCACGTAAGCTTAATGAGCTGCCTCTTCCGATGGATTATCAGTCGAGTTTGGGAACATTTGATGTTATCATGGGTGTTGGTTATAGTAATAATCAATTGCAACTTCAAACTGCAATTCAGTTGCCATTAACACAAAATAAAAATCAATTTTTACCAACGTTATACCCTAACAGTAGTGCTTTACGAACATGGGTGCCTACCAATAACTTTCAACGATCTGCCGATGTATTGTTGCGAGTAGCTTACCTCGTACCCATTGCAAAATACATTACTATAACACCGAGTATATTGCCTATCTATCACTTAGATAACGATTCTTATACTAGTAATGCTAACGGAAAATCTGTTGCTATTGAGGGCTCTAAGGGATTAACTATCAATGGAAATTTATTTATAGATATTGCAATTTCGGCGCAACATAGCATACAGTTGAATATGGCTGCCCCTTTTGCAGTGAGAGATGTACGACCAGATGGATTGACTAGAAGTTATCTGCTAGGTATTGAATATGGTTTTAGATTTTAGTACTTACCATAATTGTTTTTAAGCATAAGTATTAAGTTGGTAATTGCAATTGCAAGTAAAAGATAGGCTGTAATATTATTGATGCGCTTCTGGTGTTGTAATATAAATCTGCTAAAGAGGCTTCCTACAAAAACATAAATTATCATTATTAGTATTACGCCTATTGTATTACCAACCAATAACCAAATCATTAGCTGTAAGTTAGTACTAGATAATACTGGTAATACAAAACTGAATGTAGCCATCCAAAAAGGTATCTGCTGTGGATGTAAGATAATAGCAATGATACCTTGCTTGTATTGTTTATGTAATACTTGCTTTTGTTGATAGACTTTTGTTTTACCAAGCATACTCAGCGCAATGACGATGAATATGATGGCACCTGCAACTTTGAAGTACAGTTGTGTTGTTGGAGTTAATGTGTATTTTGTAAAAATATATAAGCTAATACTTGCGTAAATAATTTCAAAAAAAATACAGCATATAAACGCAATTATCAGCTTTCTAATTTCTTGATGTAGGTATAGTTGCAACATCATCGTATTAATAATGCCTGGTTGTAAGTAACCATAAAAGCCAATAGCCATACCTAGTAAAAGCATATTAACCATTTGCTACTTTTTTATATTGCCGCTCTTGCTTTCTGAGCTGCCTAAACATACGGTACGATAAAAAAGGTATGTTGCTGTTAGCATGATTGTACCTGGCTATTTGATACATAATTTTATAATGCTGATAAAGTACTCGTTGTGCCTTCCAAAATTTAAAATTCGGGTCGTAAATATGGGCAGGTTCTGCACCGGCACCATTTAACTCTACAATTTGTAATCCCACGCCAGTATACAAACTAGCTTCTGATTCGCATTTAACATCGAATCTGCCATAATAGAAATCGGGTATTGCTTTTGCAATGGCATCGAACACCTCTAATACTTTATACTGATATTGTGCCGTAACATCTATGAAAGTTGCACCTCTAGCATGATTACCATATGGTACCAATAACTTATGCTCGTTTAATGGAATAACTGTATTCCAATCGCTTTGAAATTGTTCCTGTAGCGTTTTTGATTGTAGAAATGCTCTGTGATTCTTAGAAATAAGTTCTGCTAAGGTGCTTTTCCCATCTCCTATAACATGTAAAAGCTCTTTTTTAGTTACAGAACTAATACTGCCTGTAGCACTAGTTGGATGCCTGTAATAAAAAACGCTAAACTCGTGTGAGTAGTTGATAAAAGGTTGTATAATGGTATCAATACGGTTGGTGAGCAAGTAAGCTGCTAAGGCTTGTTGGGTATCAATTTTTTGAACTCGCCAACCCCGTTCACCTCTGTTGGGCTTTATAATAATGGGGAACGATATGTTATTGTTTGCTAACTGACTCATTACAGTTGCTATTGGTGCATCAGTAGGAATATAAACTGTTGTTGGGTAGTATGCTTTTGGTAAGAGCTGAAGTACACTAAACTTACTTTCAAAAAACATTCCACCAGTTTCAATAGAAGGGTTAGCTGCTGAAAAGAAAAAAAAAGACTTTGCTTTAAAACTCAAGTAAATATAATACAGGCTTATAGGAAGATACACCAACCACATAGGCCAAAACTCCCAGTGCATTAGTATTATTAGCTTATGCCGAATTTGTTTCAAAAAATTTCTATTTTAAAAAGAGCACATACTCATTGTATTTTCAATAGCTATTGCGGTAGCGCTATGCAGACTGGTTTGTAAATCGTTATACGACATTTCTATTTGCTCACCGTAAGTATCTCTAGCAATAAATGTTGCACTAATTGTTTTTAATGTGTTATGGCGATTAACGATAAAACCATTGGTTGCATCATTAACACTACAAAAAAATTCCATAATACTACTTTCGTCAATACTAGGTTTTGTTTCGAGCCAGCGATTAAAGTACAATGCTCTTATAGCAACAGCCTCACTATCGTATAATGTAGCCGACGACCAAATGCTTGCAGTAGTAATAGGTAATTTTTTTTTGTGTTTACTTTTTCCATCCCAAGTTAACTGAAACATGTAGTTATTATGGTGTATGATAATAGTACATGGCTCAATACCACTTAAATCTAAAAGCTGCCAATCTACAACAGGCGTAATACTATCTAAAAGTGCTGTTACAATAAGCCCCCTACTTTTGGTATAAGGTGGTGTATGAACATGCTTTTTGAACCCACCATTTAACAGAATGATTGTGTAGCCAATACTATTACAACCTAGCCAACTACCTCCAGCAAGTGTATCAATAGGAGCGATATACTTACAGTTTTCACCAATATAAATAATAGGATTTTTTGCCTTAGGTCTATTCACCTGCTCGTCTCTTAACGAAACAAACATTGTTTTGTTACCTTGCGGTAAATATAAAACAGTACACATACGTTATTCCTTTTTTTCATTATAGCGAATAGTGGCATAAGCCATTCCAAAATCACTATGTACATTGATATTACCGATAAAGTAGAGTGCAACTTTTATCAGTGCTAAGTGGTGTATTATATGCTCTGTATTATACACCATTTCTCGGTAATAAGTAGAGCTAACTTTATTTTGAATTGTCGCATCATCTTCAAATTGTATTAATAACATCCTATCGGGTTTAATACAACTTTTAAGAACTGCACTTAGCATCGTTTGAGCTAAGTGAATATCTGCTGCAATGGTAATATTTCTTGATCTGTTAAAGTAATCAATTAAACCAGAATCGTAGCCATCAATAGCACAAGAGAGCAGTTCAATAATATGCCTTGTATGGTCGCCAATACTTGCATTAAATAATGCCTCAAACTTCATGCTATATTCCGAGTTGTTTAATTGCGTTAGCAGATTTTGAAGCATGTTTAATTGATATTGAAGTTGCACGAATATCATATGTTGGTGCTTGTTATTTTTTGATTTATAAAAATTACAGCTATTAAGGGTGGTGTGGCAAAGCATATTAGTGCTTCAAAATGCTTACTATGAATATACGAAGCTTCTGGCGTTCTTGTATTGTTACCAGCAAGGCTGCTACAAATACAATCAAAGCCATAATAAAAAGCTGTCCGCCATCATTTTGCGATACAATTCCAATAACAAATAGGTGGGCGGTCACTGCACCAAGCATAAGCCCGATGCTAATTATTGCACCTATAAATGCAGTTCTTGGTATTAAGATTAAAATACCGGCTATCAGCTCAATAACACCCGTTGCAATACGTCCGC
>DMPB01000029.1:5924-6315 GCA_003456175.1 Chitinophagaceae bacterium
CTTGCAATACGTCCGCATGGTTCAACTCCTAGTTTTGTAAAAAGTGTTACCGACTCACTGTGTGCAGAAAATTTAAAGTATAAGGTTTGAAGTAATATTATAGCAACTACAACTCTAGGTAATAACTGTAGTGCAGTATGTAATTTCAATTTCATATTATTAGTGAAATATTTGTTGCCAATGTTTGTCGGCATTGTTTTTTAAATTGACTTCGTCTTTATTCCATTTTGTTAAAGTGTTGTTCACCCATGAATGGTAAAACAGGTAAAGTTTCCCTTGCACTATTTTAAAAGTTTCGGGGTCTACTTCTACTTTTTCACCTGTGGCTCCCATAGCGTAAGCACACCAACCACCATATTGGGGTTCGTATTGTTTGGGGTTTTTTAAAAAA
>DMPB01000029.1:6589-11343 GCA_003456175.1 Chitinophagaceae bacterium
TTTTTTTTTTGTTTTTTTCGTTCGAAAAGTAGTAGCTAATCCCTTCCACTATTGCGGTGTATTTTGCACTGCCTTTGATGGCCTTGTTTTGCTGGAAATAAGCAACTACATCATATCCATTTACCGCAAGGTTTTTCTCTGTATTAAAATGTTTAGTGCGTAAGCTTGTTTGGGCATTTATGCTATTGTAAGCACCTAAGAAAAACATGAAAAAAATAATGATTGTTCGCATAATGATTTGAGAATTTTAAAGTGAGGGCCAATTGCTATTTGCTGTTTTAATGCGTTGTATAGTATCTCTCAGCCAATAAGTTCTTATTTTTTGACTGTAGTTGAAATACAACGTATCGTTAACAACAGTAAAAGCATTCGGATCTGTTGGTGATAAGTGTGCTTCGCTTACACCATAAGCACAGTAACCACCATACGCAGGTGCATATTTCTGTGGATTTGCTTTAAATAAATGTAGATTTGAAAGTGTACTAAAGCGCCATGTTGCATCACTCCAAACAAGTGTAAAACTATCGTTGCCTTCTATAGCTTGTTGTTTTGTATGATAAGCTACAGCATCGTACCCTCGAATGGCAAGGCCATTGGTTTTAAAAATTTTTTGTGCTTCTAATTGAGTTGAAAATAACAGTACCAACCCTAAAATGAAGTGTTTCATGTAATGACGATTTTATAATTGCAAACCTATCATTACCGCTTAGCCACTACAATGGCAATACTTCCTAAAGCATGGTATTTTTA
This sequence comes from Chitinophagaceae bacterium, assembly GCA_003456175.1. Lineage (GTDB taxonomy): Bacteria > Bacteroidota > Bacteroidia > Chitinophagales > Chitinophagaceae > UBA10646. The sequence continues at coordinate 7,340 of DMPB01000029.1, forward strand.
CGCATTAAATACTTTGATGGTTTTTAGTACGCACAAAATCACTCGGATTTTGTTGCGTTTGTTTTTTAAAGAACTTGCTGAAATGTGTTGGGTCTAAAAATCCAATATCGTAAGCAATTTCTTTGATAGATTTATTGGTATACAGCAGTAAGCGTTTTGCTTCTGTAATAATACGTTCGTGAATAATTTGTAACGGTGTTTTGGGGCTATATAAGGTGAAGATATTGGCAATTGTTTTGGGAGACTTATGTAATAACGCTTCATAAAATTGCACCTGATGTTGTTGCTTGAAATGCTGTTCTACTAAAAAATTGAATTGCCGCATCATATTAAAGTTATCGGTCTGTGGCTCAACTGTAATATATTGTTTTTTAGCTATTCGTGTAAGTTGTATAATCAGTCGTACCAATAACATTCTAAGCATTTCGCCTTTAATCTCTTCACTGCTATGAAACTCTTCTTCAAAAAGTAAAGCAATTGCTTCTATTTTTTTAATATCCGAATCGTCGAGTGTAATGAACATGGTAGGTATTGGCCCAAAAAATAAAAAGCCGTAACAGCCTACTTCGGCATCGTGGTTAGCGAGGCAATAAAAATTCTTATCAAATTGCCACGCTATAATTGCTTGTGCATCATCAAATCTAAACGACTGATTCAGCATAATTGGTAATATCGTATTGGCTTTAAAAACAAACGGTACTTCGTCAATAAAAACAGTTGTTGTAGCGCCTCTATTCCAAGCAATGGTATGTGCCGAAAATCCTTTCTTTTGTTGATAGTAAACCTGCTCCCAACGGTCGGCTTCAGTTATCATAATAAACTTACCGCCGGTATTAACATCAGTGAATGTTTGTTTCATAAAAGGTTTAGTACAATTGGGGTGCTATCAATAAATTTATAAGCAATCATACATACTTCAAAATATATAGTGCAATATTATTTGTGTGAGCTAAGTGCCTTACGGCAAATGCGAACGCAGCCTAACATTTACCGTAAGGTGCATTGCTATTTTTTAGCGCAACGAAAACTTTATCGACCCGATTACTGTTTCTTTGCAAGCACAAAAAGTTATAGCATGCGTTTTTTTTTCATACTCATTGCTACCATTAGTTTAATAGCAGGTTGTACGCCCAACAATGTAACAGTCGACGATACGTTGGGCAGTTTCTTTACAAAACATAAAGTAACAGGCACGTTCGGTATTTTCGATAATGGACAAGGGCAGTTCACTATTTATAATCTTACACGATTTAAAGACAGTGCCTATACACCAGCCAGTACCTTTAAAATTGTAAATAGCCTTATTGCAATTAAAACTGGGCGTGTAACCGATGATAAAACAGTTATTAATTGGGATGGTGTAATACGTACTTACCCAGGTGGCGATACAGCACACGAATGGAATCGTAACCTCACCATGGCAGAAGCATTCAAATATTCGGCAGTACCATACTATCAACAAGTAGCAAGAAGAATCGGAAAAGATACCATGCAATATTGGCTCGATAGCTTGGCTTACGGTAATAAAAAAATTAGTGTTATTGATAGCTTTTGGCTCGATAACAGCTTGAAAATTACATCCGACGAACAATTAGGACTTGTAAAACGCTTGTACTTCGAACAACTTCCAATGGATAAGCGTCCGCAACGGATAGTAAAACAAATGATGCTGCAAGAACAGAACAGCAACTACGAACTAGCCTATAAAACTGGCTGGGGCACCACTCCAACGGGTAAAGAAATTGGCTGGGTAGTAGGTTGGATAGAAGAAAATCGCCACCCTTACTTTTTTGTATTAAATCTCGAAGGCGAAAAAGGCATGAATATGCCCGAAGTACGCAACCAACTGCTCGATGAACTCTTACGACACCTCGGTTTCAAAGAAGGTAAAAAATAACAACGCATCATAGTAATACCGCCGATGAATTACATCGGCGGTATTTTTTTTAAGCAAGTTGGTAGCTTTGGCTTGGTTGTTGTTCCGTTCTTTGCACCAATGCATGTTTTAGCCTTCATACAATTTGCACAGCCGCAATGGTTATGGTTACTGCTGTTGTTATTACCGTTCACGGCACTCTTGTATATAGAATGGCGGCGGCGTAAGCGTATTGAGCAACAGTTGGGTAATCCACAACTTATTGCCCCATTGCTAGCAACACCAAGTGCTACCCGTTGGTGGGCAAAGCACATGGCAATTCTACTTGCATTTGTTAATGCTGTACTTGCATTAGCGCAACCTGGCCGCTGGGTAGCCGAGCACGGAGCCAAAAAGCAAGGTATCGATGTAGTTTGGGCAATAGATGTTAGCCGTAGTATGCTCAGTGCCGATGTTACACCGAACCGCTTGTTGCAAGCCAAGCAACTGCTACAAAACACTTTGCCACAGTTAACCAATCATCGAGTTGGCTTGGTGGTATTTGCCGGAGAAGCACTTCTACAAATGCCCTTAACTGCCGATGTAGCAGCCGCACAACTTTTCGTAACCAGCCTGAGCCCGCAAATGGTCAATTTGCAAGGCACACAATTAAGTAGTGCCCTTCGTGTAGCCGATAACGCATTAAACGTACAAGAGAAAAACTATAAAGCTATTGTGTTGGTAACCGATGGCGAAACACACGACGATAATCTCACAAGCACAATACAGCAACTTAAAGAACACGGTACTGTTGTGTTTTGCTACGGTATTGGTACTGAAACAGGTAGTACCATTATAGATGCGACCACCAATGCACCCATAGTAGATGCTAATGGGCAGCCCGTGGTTAGTAAGTTAAACGAAATAGCCTTACGGCAAATAGCCGAATCAACCGGTGGTACGTACCAAATGCTTACTAATCCAGAAGCCGATGCTCGTAGTTTGGTAGATGCGTTACAACAAATTCCACAGAAGTGGCTCAATGGCAGCGTTGGCAATCGGTTTGAACATCAATATCAAATTTTTGTACTGCTAAGTATTGTATGCTTGTTATTGGCTTGGTGGTTGCAATGGGGTATGGCCTTACGGCAAAAGCAAACGCGGTTGGTAGTACTTAGCATTATGCTTTTAGGTGCATCGAATCGGGTGATAGCGCAAGCAGGAAATACATTGGTTCAAACAGGTAATAACTTTTACCGTAAGGGTAATTTTGAACAAGCAAAACAACAGTATTTGCAGGCCCTACAGCAAGATAGTACCCTGCCCGAAGCACAGTTTAATCTAGGAAATACGTACCTGCAACTTAAAACACCAAAGGCTGCTGTTACAGCCTATCAGCATGCACTGCAGTATGCCAAGAATAATGCACAAAAAGCAGCCGTTTGGTATAATTTGGGCATGGCATTGGCTGCAAATCAACAATTAGAAGCGGCTGCGAATGCTTTTAAACAAAGCTTATTACTAGTGCCAACCGATAACGATGCTCGTGATAATTACACATGGTTACAACAACAATTACAAAAAAAATCACCCAAACAACAGCAGCAACAACCCAAAAAGCAGCCACAACAAAATAAACTCGATGCAAAAGCTGCTGCACAAATGTTAGAACAATTGCGCCAGCAAGAGCAACAACTTCAGAAAAAATTAAACCAGAAATCTAATATTGGTGGTCAACTGAAAGATTGGTAAAGCCCTTTTAAAGCTTGTTTAATAGCTACTTAATAGGCAGTTGTTAGGTTAATTTATGCTCAAAAAAGCCAGCTTTAAGGCATACTTAATGTAAATCGAACATATTTCTGCAACTTTTGTTCTTCATTTAAACAAAAAGTCTCCACAAAATTTGAATCCTTTCGCCGCAATATCAAAAGATTCACTCATTTATCGTTTTGCTAACCTGCACACGGCTGGTATGTGGACGATAAAAGTGGGCGAACAGCATCAAGAACTATTTTGGGATGCTCAAATGGAGGCTGTAACAGGCCGTTCCTACGAAGCTTTCAATAAAGGCGAATGGCATCGCACTCCCTTCCGCCCGCGCAGGAGTCCCATCGTGGCCGACGGTCGCAATCCCCGTAGCAAGTCCCTG
>DMPB01000029.1:11525-17148 GCA_003456175.1 Chitinophagaceae bacterium
AGCGAATGGTGGTGGAAGCAAGCGGTGCATACTGCCGATTACGACCAGCTTAAATGCGATTTTAAAACTGCCATCGCATCGGCAGGTCTTCAAAGAAGTATATGTAGGTTCAAACATACCGATGGCTCGTTGCGAATGCTTGAGTTACTTTATTTTACTGAAATCAATAGAGCAGCGCTTAGCGCTAGCGGCATTATTGCAGTGGTAAGGGGCGTAGCCTTCGATGTTACTGCCATGTACACGCGTAGCCGTGGTATAACCGATATCTTAGAACATCCGCTAGCCTTGGCGAGTTATGTGATAGACATTGTGAGTATTCATGATGCTAACGGCGATTACTTGTATGTGAACGAAGCAGTAACTCATAGTTTGGGATATAAGGTAGAAGAGCTCATTGGCATCAGTGCTTATAATCTGATACATCCCGATGATAGGGCTAATATGGCTGCCGAAGCACATGAAAAACTACGGCGTGGCGAAGTGGTAAATCAAATTACCGCAAGACTTATAGCTAAAAATGGCGATATCAAGTATTATGAAATTACTACTACGCCTATGCTCGATAATAACGGCGTATTAGAATATATGATTGCTGTTGCCAGAGATATTTCAGATTATAAAGAGGCAGAAAAAGTACGAGCAGAAAAAGAGTTGTTATTAAAGCTATTAGCAGAAAATACGGTAGATGTTGTTTGCTTGCACGAAACTAGCGGAAGGCTCGTGTACGTATCACCTTCTGTTAATCACATACTTGGATATATGGCCGATGAAATGCAGGCGGCTGTTTTTACCGATTTAATTCATCCTGATGATGTTACATTGGTAGCAAATGTGTTCAGTGAAGTGCTTGAAACAGGCGAACAACAGCATGTTAAGTACTTTCGCATGCGGCATAAAGCAAGTCATTGGGTTTTTTTAGAAAGCGATACTAAACTAGTAACCGATAGCAGCGGCCAACATTTCATTTTAAGTAATTGTCGCGATGTTTCGGAGCAAATACTAGCCGGAAAAGAAATTGTATTAATCAACGAGCGTTATCGTAGTATTCTAGAAAGTTCCGATGCTATTGTTGCTATGATGGATCAAGAAGGCAACTATTTATTTGTGAATCAAAAAGCTGCCGATTTTGTACACGATGCAGCCACTACCATTTTAAACAAAAATATTAGCGACTATTTTGAACCTGCCGTTGTACAAGGTTACCTCGCAATGATCAATAAAGTAATGCATACCGGCGAAGGTTTTGTATTTGAAAGCGAAGTACCCATGAACGATAAAACACACTGGTTCCGCAACTCATTACAACCGCTTCGCAGTAATACAGGCCAAATTACAGGTGTAACCGTAATAGCGAACGATATTACCGATCAAAAAATAGCTTACCTGAAAGTAAAGCATCAAAATGAGGCCTTACGGCAAATAAGTTTCGACCAATCACATGTAGTACGAGCACCTTTAGCCAATATACAATCGCTACTCACACTTTTCAATACCGATGGGCTCGACGATACGCAAATGGCTTATTTAAGCATGCTAAAAGATCAAGCAGAACGGCTCGATACCATCATAACCGGTATTGTTACCAAATCATATATGGTACGTACAGCTATCGATGACGACCAAGTTTAATTTAACATTTCCGAAAGTTTTCGTAATTAGATATTTTCCCTTAGTTTTGTTCTACTAAACTTTTCGTAGATAAAACGTTCAACCCATGACTAAATTATTCGTAACAACCGCTTTGCTACTAAGTACGCTTGGTACAGTAATAGCCCAAGAGGTAAAAGAAGAGAACATCATTATTCGCAAGCGTGGTAGCGAAAAAGGTGAAAAAATGGTAATTGTAGTAGAAGGCGATAAAATTACCGTCAATGGCAAGCCTGTAGAAGAGTTTAAAGGCTCAAACATTGAGGTTCGCCGCACCGATGGTAATGCACGTGTTATTACCATGCCACGCCGCCCGAAAGCACCAATAGGCTGGGGGCAACAACGCAGTATGAATATTACAGTACGTAACGATAAGCCACGCTTAGGTATTGTTACCGAAAAAGCTGAGAAAGGTGTACTCATCAAAGAGGTGGCAGATAGTAGTGCTGCACAAAAAGCCGGATTAAAAGAAGGCGATATTCTACTGAGCTTAAACGATACCTCAATTGCTTCTGGCGAAGATATCATTGCTATCCTTAATAAACATAAAGAGGGCGATGAAGTAAGCGTGAAGTACACACGCGAAGGCAAGGAAAAGAAAGTTAAAGTTAAGTTGCAAAAATCAAAGCAATTGAATGCTTTCTCGTTCACAACACCTGAAGGTGCTTTTGAATTGCCCGATGTATTGATGGGCTTACAACCTAACGATATTGAAACCATCGATATGTTTGGTCCCGAAGGGCCACGCCGTCCGGCTGCTCCTTTTTACTTTAACCGTAAGCCAAAACTTGGCGTTGAAATTGAAGATACACCAGATAACAGTGGTGTTAAGTTAATTGGTGTTGATGCCGAAGGCGCAGCCGCTAAAGCCGGATTACAAAAAGGCGATTTGTTGAACAACGTGAATGGCAAAAAAGTAAGCAGTGTAGATGATTTAATGGAAGTACTTGAAGATGTTGAACCCGGCGAAGCTGTTACATTTTCAATTGTTCGTAACGGTACGCCTCAAACAATTACTATGAATTATCCTAAGCGCATCAAAAAAGCGAACTTATAAAACCCCAACACCCTAAACCCTAAGGCTGGTTTTCTATTACATATAAAGTTTGTTGATGTAACAAAAAAGCCTGTTAGTATCTACTAACGGGCTTTTTTATATAATGTACCTTACGGTAAATGTTTAAAAATCAGGCAGTACTGGTTTTGTACCCATAATGCTATCAATCTTTGTCATTACTTCTGGTGTTAATAATGGCAAGGCTTCTAACGCTTTTAAATTATCGTGTAGTTGTTCTACTTTAGTAGCTCCTAAAATAGCAGTTGTAACATTCGGATTTTTCACTGTCCAGGCAATACTCAAAGCGGCCAAACTAACACCTAATTCTTGTGCAAAAGCAGCAAGTGCTTGAACTTTCTGAAGCTTTTCAGCAGCATAAAGTCTGTCTTTCAACCAATCGAAACCCTCTAACGCCAAGCGGCTACCTTCAGGGATACCATTGTTGTATTTGCCTGTTAACAAGCCAGAAGCAAGTGGGCTCCAAATAGTGGTACCCAAACCAACGTTTTTAAATACTTCCAAGTATTCATTTTCAAGTTTGTTACGCTCGAAAAGGTTGTATTGCGGTTGTTCCATTGCAGGCCCAACCAAGCGATAATCTCTTGCAACACGATGTGCCTCCATAATTTCAACCCCACTCCATTCGCTGGTACCCCAGTATAAAATTTTGCCTTGTTGCATCAAATGGTTCATGGTAATCACCACTTCTTCAATAGGCACTTTTTTATCGGGCCTATGGCAAAAGTATAAATCCAAATAATCTACCTGTAAGCGTTGTAAAGCTTCATGGCAGGCCTCAACAATATGCTTACGGCTTAAGCCATGTTGGTTAGGTTTATTCTCTTTACCACGCCAGCCAAAAAAAACTTTACTGCTAACGGTGTAACTGGTTCTATCCCATTGCTTTGCTTTTAAAACACGCCCCATCATTTCTTCGCTTTTGCCTAGTGCATATACTTCGGCATTGTCAAAAAAGTTAATGCCATGCTCATAAGCAATACTCATAAGGGTATCGGCAATGCCATCATCAATTTGTTTGTGAAAGCTTACCCAACTGCCAAAGCTCAACACACTTAGCTGCAAGCCAGTGCGTCCCATATAACGGTATTCCATGCTTCAATAAATTTATTTGGTGAAGATACACGACAACAATCAACCGAAACCAATGGTTTAGGTATGCCCCAAGTGGTAATAGGTAGTTACAAATAGTCAATGCATTTACCGTAAGGTAATACTGCTAATCTTTGCATCTTTGCACGATGCAAGCAAGCGATTTTGAAGTAGTTATAGGCTTAGAAGTACATGCACAATTACGTACCACCACCAAGCTGTTTTGTGGCGATACCATTGCGTATGGTGCCGAGCCTAACACCCAAGTAAGCCCCATTACACTAGCCCACCCTGGAACATTACCTTATTTAAATGAGGCCGCAGTTGCATTGGCATTACAATTATGCTTGGCAACCCATTGTGAAATTCAGCGTTACAACTACTTCGCCAGAAAAAATTATATGTATCCCGATTTGCCGAAAGGCTATCAGGTATCGCAACATACAACGCCAATTGGTGTTGGCGGATATGTTACCCTTACTGTAAATGGTATACTAAAACGCATACCACTTAACCGCATTCACATAGAAGAAGATGCCGGCAAAAGCATACACGATAAATACGATGATGCTTCTTGTATAGATTACAATCGAGCAGGTACTCCGTTGGTAGAAATTGTAACAGAACCAGCCATTACCAGTGCCGACGATGCCGCTGCATTTTTAACCGAATTACGCCGGTTGGTACGTTGGCTTAATGTGTGCGATGGTAATATGGAAGAAGGTAGCTTACGTTGCGATGCTAATATTTCTGTACGTCTTAAAGGTACTACCACGTTAGGCACCAAGGTAGAAGTGAAGAACTTAAACAGCATTCGTAATGTAAAAAAAGCGATTGAATACGAAACAGAACGCATGATTGGCTTGCAATTGCAAGGTGAACGTATCATACAACAAACCCGCAGTTTCGATGCTGCTACTGATACTACTTTTGCAATCAGAGATAAAGAAGAGGCTAACGATTATAGGTATTTTCCTGATCCCGATGTGGCTCCATTCATTATTACAGAAGCTACTATTCAAGAAGTAACCGCTAGCCTGCCGGCGTTACCCGAAGCATTGTACGAACGCTATGTAGCACTCGGTTTAAGCGAGTACGATGCGCAACAGCTAATTACCGATAAGCCTACAGCCGACTATTTTGAAGCGTTGCTAGAACATACGCCACATGTGAAAGCGGCTGCTAATTGGTTAAATGGTCCGGTGAAGCAATATGTGAACGAGCACAACATGGCTATTACCGACTTAGCCATTACGCCCCAACGCTTAGCAGCTATTATTGCTATTGTTGCCAACGATACCGTGAGTTTTAGCACAGCAGCAACCAAATTATTCCCGTACCTATGTACTCACGCTACTACATCGGTAGATGAGGCTGTAACAGCATTACAATTGGTACAAGAAAAAAATACCGATGTGTTGGCACAGTGGGTGAACGATGTGTTGGCTGCCATGCCCGATAAAGTAGCCGAGTATAAAAAGGGTAAAAAAGGCTTGATTGGTTTATTTGTTGGCGAGGTGAAGAAGCGTAGTAAAGGCCAAGCCGATCCGAAATTGGTAACCGCTTTGCTCGAAGAAAAATTAAAATAAAATAGTATACATTCACATAATCGAATATTCATGAAGTGGTTTTATGCAGCATTGGCTGTTATCGTAATAGCAGCGTGCAACAACAAAGGTGGTAGCGGAACATTTACCGTAAGGGGTAACATTGTGGGTGCTCCTGCGGGCACGAAATTATTGTTGCAACAATTGAGTTTTAACAACAACAATCCCATTATTGTAGATTCTGTAACCCTTACGGGTAAAA
>DMPB01000029.1:17423-18405 GCA_003456175.1 Chitinophagaceae bacterium
GAAGAAGAAGGTTTGTACATTATTGGTTACGAAGGCGGCCCGCAAGTAATTTTTATCAACGATGCCGATGCTATAACTGTTAACCTATCTGCTACTAATTTTCGCAGACCCGATATAGAAGGTAGCGATGCTACCAAGGCACTGTACGATTTATTTGAGCAATACCGAGTTCAAGATAGTATCCTTGCGGTAAATGGCGCTGCCATTGATAGCTTGCGTAGTATGCCCAACGGCGATAGTCTTGCTTTGGTTGCTATGAATAAGCAAATGGCGCAAATAACACAGCTCAATAACGTAATTAAAAATTACCTGAAAACAAGCGAAAGTGTTGCTGGTAAGTACTATGCCCTTATGTTGGGTCAGCGCAGCTTAACACCTGAAGAGTGGAGTAAAGCTGCCGAGGTAGTAGCCACGCAACACAAAGAGCATAGTGCTGCAAAAGCATTGACCGATTTGGTAGCAGCACGTAAGCAAGCCGAACAACAACAGCAACAGGCTGCCAACCAGCCTTATGCCTTGCTCAACCAAGCAGCACCGGCCATTAACCTACCCGATGTTAACGGTAAGCCTTTTAGTTTGGCCAGCTTACAAGGTAAGTATGTATTGGTAGATTTTTGGGCAAGCTGGTGCGGCCCTTGCAGAGAAGAAAACCCCAATGTAGTGGCAGCCTATCAACAATTTAGTAAGCGTAACTTCACTATATTGGGTGTATCGTTAGATAAAGATAAAGCCGCTTGGCTGGCTGCTATTCAAAAAGATAACCTTGTATGGCAGCATGTGAGTGATTTAAAATACTGGGATGCCGCTGTGGTGAAAGATTACAAATTCGATGGTATTCCTTTCAATGTATTATTAGATCCTACGGGAAAAATTATTGCTGCTAACCTACGTGGTGCCGATTTATCTAAGAAGTTGGCAGAAGTGCTTCCTCAATAATAGGCATAATTATTAATAGGTCTTAAGGTTATGTTTCGGCCGCCCT
>DMPB01000029.1:18652-21512 GCA_003456175.1 Chitinophagaceae bacterium
AAGGGCGGCCGAAACTATTATAAAACCCTTATCTTGAACAACCATGAAACGTACATTCAAACGTATTGGCTTTACTATCGGTGCTGTTATAGTGCTTTTTAATGTTGTGGTTATGATGCATGCAAGTAAGTTCACCTACTTCTATGATAGTAACATTATACAGCCCAAAACAAAACCAGAGCAACTAAGCGGATGGAGCAAATGGCAAATAATGCTTACGGGTATAAAGGCGTACAAACGGCCTATAGTAGATAGTTTTTTATTGCCGCACCAATCATTTACCGTAAGGACAACCGATGGCGAAGCCTTAGCAGTATGGTATGCAGTAAGGCCGCAGCCCAAAGGAATAGTGTTATTTTTTCATGGGCATGGTGGTAATAGGGCTGGTGTAGTAGCCGAAGCTACTGCATTGTACGAAATGGGCTATAGTGTTGTGCTTACAGATTTTAGAGCACATGGCGCAAGTTCTGGTAATGTATGCACTATTGGTTATCGCGAATGTGAAGATGTATATGCCGTATATCAATGGGCACAACAATTTAAACAGCCTACAATACTGTATGGTATTTCGCTAGGTGCAGCTGCTATTACCAAGGCATTGTACGACCATAGCGACTTACAACCTACCAAAGTGATATTAGATATGCCTTTTGCATCGCTCAAAGATGCTACTAAAGGAAGGTTACGCTTAATGCACTTACCAGAAGAACCTATGGCAACGTTATTGGTGTTTTGGGGGAGTATTATAAGAGGTTTTTGGGCTTTTGATCTAGCACCTGAAAAGTATGTACAAAAAATACGATGCCCTGTATTGCTGCTATGGGGTGCACAAGATACCAGAGTTGCAGTGCATGAAACAAACCGCATTTTTAGTAACTTAACACTTGCAGAAAATAAAACCTTGGTGGTGTACCAACAATCGGGTCATCAGAGCCTACTTGTTCATGAGCCTAAGCTTTGGCATACTTCAATAACTACTTTTTTGAATCAATAAAGCCTGCGTATGAAAGTATTGATATTGTTTGCACATCCTGCCATTGCGGCTAGTAGGGTGCAGCGTCACTTATATAAAGCTGCGCAACAAGTGAAAGATGTTACGCTCCATAATTTGTATCAGTTGTATCCAGATTTTGATATAGATATTAAAGCCGAACAAGCGTTGCTAGCAGTCCACGATGTAATTATTTGGCAACATCCTTGGTATTGGTACAGTGCCCCTCCTATAGTTAAGCAATGGCAAGATTTAGTGTTAGAGCATGGTTGGGCTTATGGTAGTATGGGTAAGCAATTGTTGGGTAAGTGGGCTATGAATGTAATAACAACAGGTGGCCCTCAAACGGCCTATACGGTAGGTGGCCATAACCGTTACACGATTCAGCAGTTTTTAATTCCTTTTGAACAAACTACGCGGCTATGCAATATGCAGTACCTGCCGCCCTTTGTAATACATGGAACGCATAAAATGAGTGAAGCAGATATTAGCATTTGTGCATTGCAGTATCAAGAGTTTTTGTTGGGGTTAAGTGCTGGCCGCTTTACCCTCGATGAATTACAGGCATGTAGCTACAGCAACGATTTAGTTCCTATTCCTAACAGTATACAAAACACATAGCATGAGCGAATCATTTATGTTTCAAGCCATCATTTATTTAGTGGCAGCGGTAATTATGGTGCCCATTGCTAAGCGTCTTGGTTTAGGTAGTGTACTTGGGTACTTAATTGCAGGCACACTTATTGGTCCGAGTGTGCTTGGGTTTATTGGCACAGAGGGGCAAGATATTATGCATTTTGCTGAGTTTGGTGTGGTAATGATGCTCTTTTTAATTGGCTTAGAATTAGAGCCTGAATTATTATGGAAGATGCGCCGAAGCATTGCTGGCCTGGGCGGATTACAAGTGGTTCTTACCACAGCCATTATAACTATTATAGCTATTGTAGCTTTTAATATGCCGTGGCAGCAAGCATTGGCAGTAGCTATGGCAGTGGCTATGAGTAGTACAGCTATTGTATTACAAACCATGCAAGAAAAAGGATTAATGAAATCGGCTGCGGGCCAAAGCTCTTTTTCGGTGTTGCTGTTTCAAGATATTGCTGTTATCCCAATGCTAGCAATTCTTCCATTGTTAAGTACCTTACCTAAAATAGTAGATCCCCAAAGCCATGGCACTACCAATTGGGTGCAAGGTATGCCTGCTTTACAGCAAATGATGATTGTATTAGGTAGCGTAGTAGCTATTGTGTTGGCTGGTCGTTTTTTGATTAAGCCGCTGTTGCGTATTGTGGCACGTAGCAAGGTGAGAGAACTATTTACAGCTTCGGCTTTGTTGTTGGTAGTAAGCATTGCTTGGTTGATGCAACAAGTAGGGCTCAGCCCGGCACTTGGAACTTTTTTAGCAGGGGTAGTGCTCGCTAACAGTGAGTTTAGGCATGAACTTGAAAGTGATATTGAACCCTTTAAAGGGTTATTGCTCGGTTTATTCTTTATCGCCGTGGGGGCCTCTATAGATATTGATATCATCTTACAGAACCCATGGTTCATACTAGGTATTGTTGCCGGAATGATGGCTATAAAAGCATTGATTTTACTGGCACTTGGTAAGCTCTTCAAGATGAGCTTCGATCAAAATGCTATTTTTTCTGTGGCTTTAAGTCAGGTAGGAGAGTTTGCATTTGTATTGCTCTCTTTTTGCCTTACCGAAGGGATACTACCAAAGTACACGATTGATGTGATGATGAGTGTGGTAGCTATATCAATGGCACTAACGCCCTTGTTGTGGTTGCTGCACGAACGCTTAATATTACCACGATTGGGCATACTTGAGAAAGACGAAACGAAAGAAAGTGATGATACCATTGAAGA
>DMPB01000029.1:21742-22600 GCA_003456175.1 Chitinophagaceae bacterium
GAAGAAACACATCCAGTAATTATCGCAGGTTTTGGTCACTTTGGTAACACGGTAGGCCGTTTTTTAAGAGCAAATGGCGTTAACGCTACCTATCTCGATATTGATAGCGACCGTGTAGCATTACTGCGTCGTATGGGTTTTAAAGTGTATTATGGCGATGCAAGCCGGCACGATTTATTGCGAGCCGCTGGTGCCGCACATGCCAAACTTCTAGTAATTGCAATCGACAACGTAGAAAAGCGGTTAGAAATGATAGAAACTGCTAAAAAGCATTTTCCTAACCTGCATTTATACGTTCGTTCACGCAATAGATTCGATGCGTATGAGCTTTTAAACGCCGGCATGTTGCATGTATATCGCGAAAGTTTAGATACCAGCCTACGTATGGGTGTAGATGTTCTGAAAATGCTCGGTCACGATGCGTACCATGCTACACGTATGTCGAAAATGTTTTTGAAGTACGATGAGAAAAATCTAAAAAAGCTGGCTGCCATAGAAGATAGAGAAGCCTATATTCTAGAAGCACGTACCCGTATGGAAGAGCTGGAACGTATCTTACAAGAAGATACTAACAACCGCTTAATGTTGCAAGTAGATGCTGCTTGGGATGATGCCTCTCTCATTAAAGAAGCAACCCAGCAAGCTACAGCACAAACTGAGTAACCTTACGGTAAATGTTAACGCATTTATAGCATGCCAATAGTTAAGGTTAGGTATGGTTAATGGGAGTATCGCAAAATAGTAAGGGGCGGCCGAAGGCCGCCCCTTACTATTTTGTAAAAACTATCGTACTGCTAAATCAACTCCACTTTTAGAAAACTGTTTCTATGAAAATCTGGTAGTTCATTTACCGTAAGG
>DMPB01000029.1:22823-23012 GCA_003456175.1 Chitinophagaceae bacterium
GTAGTTCATTTACCGTAAGGTATTAACCTACCTTACCTAGTACATAAATGGTACCTTTTGGAGTAGGATTACCACCTGCATCTTCTAGGCTAATAGCGAATGCTTGTGCCTTTTGAATATTTTTCATTTTACAAACGCCTTCCGCACATTTGCCCATCATACCGGCATCTACCGGAACGCCATCTACAA
>DMPB01000029.1:23269-23774 GCA_003456175.1 Chitinophagaceae bacterium
CGATATTCTTTGCCGGCAGGGGCAGGGGCTAAGGCAGTATTCATTACAAATACATCTTTAGTACGGCTATCCCAAAATACGGTAGCAGCATTGCCGTTGAGTTCGTTAGCGGCTGCGGTTAGCTTCACAGTTAGTACGTTAGGGTCGGCCATGAGTTTGAAGCCGTTGTTCATTTCTTGCATCCGAACTTGGGTTGCATCGATACTTGCTTGTAAGCTATTGTTTTGTGATATTAAGTTTTTAACCGTTTGTTGGGCTTCGTTAGCTGCATTGTAGTAGTATACATTTAATGCTACGCTACCAACAAGTAATGCTACCATTGCTGCTGCTACATTACGCCACAACTGCATAGAATGTACTTTAGCAGTAGGGGTGTTATTATGGTTGAGTTGTACAACGGGTGCGGTAGGTGCAGTTAAACTTGTTGTATCGGTAGCAAACTCGCCCGCCAATTGTGCCATCAAGTTAGTTTTTATGGCAGGTGGAGGTACTGCGGCTTGCGTTT
>DMPB01000050.1:0-2120 GCA_003456175.1 Chitinophagaceae bacterium
AGTGAAGATGTGTGGAAACTGGTACAAATCAACAACTATGATTACAACCACACGTACGACATTTTCAACAAAACATCTCTACACAATAAACTACTACACCAAAGAGTGTGCCCACCTTATGGTGAAGAACCATTGAGAGGTTTATGGATTTATGCAGAATGCTTTCCCGATTTATGGCATAAGATGTTACACCGCGTAAAAGGAGTAGCAACAGCCTGGCGCTATGCAAACACAGAACTCTATAGTAATTGGGAAAAACCTGATAACAAAACTTGGAAAGAATATTTCCACATCCTACTCAACAACTACGATCCAGAGTTTCAGAATCTGATAAAGGAAAATGTAAACCGTTTAATTCGTCAGCACTACTCCAAATCAAACCATCCGATACCTGATGATGAACCCAACCCTTTAACAGGAGCTTCATGGCGCTTCTTTGCCAAAATAGCCCAAAAGGGAGATTTCAAGGGAAGGCAATCGCAAAACATGCTAGGAGAAGCCAAAAGAGTTATGGACAGAAACAAATTAACCCTTGAAGATGTACAGAAACTTTACGGAAAGTAACAATAGCAGCTTTTAGAATAGCTACACCTACAAATATTTTTCAAATAAAATCCAACTTTATGAAAGCCTGTTGCTTCAATCATTTACCGGAAGGTATTAAAGCCAAAATTGTACATCAACCCATTAGCAACATTAATTGGGTACATCGGGATGAACTGAACCCCAACCTATACAACCCGAATAAAATGGCACCACCAGAGCTAAACCTTCTTGTGGAGTCAATTACAAAAGATGGTTGGTTATTTCCGATACTAATACTGCCAAAGGATGTGCACATTGAAGGCTTAACAGACAATGCCAACAAAAACCGATACACCATTATTGACGGTTTCCACCGATATACGACCAGTGGAAACCCAAAAGTGTATGCACTCACCGATGGATTTGTACCTGTAGTAACCCCATCAGGTACCGACCATATTGCAACTACTGTTCGGATGAATAGAGTGAAAGGCACACACACCGTATTAGGAATGGCCGACATCATTCAACTATTGTTAGAACAAGGTAAAACCCTTGAATACATTATGCAGGAATACGGCATGGAAGCAGAAGAAGTGTACCGATTAGCCAATAGAAAGGGCATTCCAAAGACCGAAATCATCACCGATGCAAGCTTTAGCAAAGCTTGGACACCTAGCTAAAACTAAGGTTGTAGACACTCCATCATAAAAACTGTGGTTGTTCTGTGGTTTCAATTTAATTATTTGTGAATTAAATTAGCTTTGTGCTATGGCAATAAAAAAGCGCAGAAAGAACCCAAGGAAACCACTTAGTGACAAAGAGCTCGCTAACCTTAAACCATTTCAGAAAGGTGATGACCCTAGAAGAAACATTAAGGGTAGGCCAAAGAAGAACATTCACGAGTTAGAAGAAGTGATTGGTATTCAGTTTTCTATTGCACTTACCAAAGCGGATAAGTATCAGATTATTGAAAGCATGTTGGAAACTCCGTTGGATGAGCTTAAGAAAATTGCTGAGAACAAAGAATGTCCTGCATTTATGGTAAACGTTGCAACAGCGATTGTTGCAGACATTCAAGCGGGCGAAACCACCACTATGGATAGGTTGCTTGATAGATTTTTTGGCAAGGCTAAAGCTGATAGCATCATTATTAAGGATGATGGAACAGTAGCTGCTGTAGTAAATCAAGAATCAACTTTACTTATCCTTCCATCGAATGGACGTTAATAGTTTTACACGAACCATACGACCGCAGGAAGGTTTTCAAGCCGACTTTCTATCTACCTCCGCAGATATTGCCATTGGCGGAGGAGCAGCGGGAGCCGGTAAGACTTTTGCAGCCATACTAGAGCCACTACGCTACCATCAAACTCCTAACTTCTCAGCAACTATATTCAGAAGAAACATCCCTCAAATAACCATGCAAGGCGGTTTGAGGGATGAATCGCTGAAAATATACCCTTCGTTTAAAGGCCGTTTCTCCAACCAATCACTTAAATGGTATTTCCCTTCAGGTGCATCCGTTAAAATGACGCATCTGGAGCATGACAACACTGTGTACAACCATCAGGGTGGACAGTACACACTAATCA
>DMPB01000050.1:2368-7703 GCA_003456175.1 Chitinophagaceae bacterium
CTAATCATATTTGATGAGCTTACCCATTTCAGCAAGTTTCAGTTCTTCTATATGCTCACTCGTAACCGTTCAACGTGTGGGGTGAAGCCATACGTTAGAGCTACTTGTAACCCCGACCCCGATAGTTGGCTTGCTGATTTTTTAGAATGGTGGATTGAGCAGGATAGCAAAAGCCCAAATTTTGGATTTCCAATACCTGAACGTGCAGGAAAGCTTCGGTATATGCTGAAGTATAATGACGACATTATTTGGGGTGACAGTAAAGCTGAAGTATACAACCTTGTGCCTAGTGATTATTGGGCTCAACTACCGCCAGGTGTGAACCCTGCTGATTTAATCAAATCAGTAACATTCATACCAGGTTCTATCTATCAAAACAGGGAGCTTCTGAAGGTGAACCCCGAATACTTGGGTAACCTCATGAGCCAAGATGAACAAACCAAAAGCCAATTGTTATTTGGTAACTGGAAAATACGCAGTGACGGTAGTAGCTTATTTAAAGCGGTTCCCATCCAAGATTTGTTTACCAACTATGCACCCATTAGCGAGGCACGTTGTATTACCTGTGATGCAGCTAGGTATGGCAATGACCTTGCAGTAATATTTGTTTGGCGTGGTTGGCATGTGATTAAGATTATCATATTCACGAAAAGTGATGATACCGAACTGTTTATGGCCATTGAACAGGAGCGTAAACGTTATTCAATACCTGTTTCTAAAGTAGTTGTAGACCAACAAGGGGTAGGAGATGGGCTAGTAAAACTTGGTCGTTATCGTGGCTTCAATGGTGGCGCAAGACCATTGCCTGATCCGAAAACGCGTATTGTTGAAAACTATGAAGACTTAAAAACTCAATGTTTTTACAGGTCGGCTCAGAGGGTTAATGATAATTATGTAGCCATATCAATCAGCAATGAAACAGTTGTTGTGGATGGAGTTCATACAGCCAAGTTTAAACTAAAAGGTAAGCTAGTAGAAGTTAAAGACTTGATAGCCCAAGACCTGAGAGCTATTAAACGTATTGACCCCGATTTGAATAAGAAAATGCGTATCAATAAAAAAGATGAACAACGCAAAATACTAGGCCGCTCACCAGACTTCGCAGATACACTTTCAATGCGTGAAGTAATTGAATTGGATGGTAACGGTCTTGCTGTATCTGAATCAACAGCTGATGAAAATTCTCTTTTAGATAGCCTCGACTTCTAGCAAAAACGCCCGTTGCTGGTGAGGCAACGGGCGGGCAACCAAATACTACTAACCCATGTAGTGGGTGCAATGTAGTTAATTTAATTACTTTTATATCAAATTAGCAACATTAAAATTATAAAAACCATGAGCCCAAAAGTATTAGAAGCCGCACAGGCAGTGATTCAAAGCCTAGAATCGACTAAGGATGCTATTCTTGTTATTTGTGAAGATGAACAAATGCTGTTCGCAGTAGCTAATCGTTGCGACATACAGCTAAAGCAAATGGCCAATAGCATCCGACACCAATTCGGATTAAAGGTGGAAGCCAACACCACGCCAATTCACTTTGAACCGTTAACGCAATTAGAGGGTAGAGATTTAACAGTGCTTGCTACAAGTGAGAAAGTTGACACAGAACCAACTAACGATGAACTTGAAACCTTGAAAGAAAAGGTGTTAGCACTAGAGAAAAGCTTTAGAGGTAATTCTAAAAACGAAACACTGTTGAGCCGCATTAAGACCAACGAAGATGTATTAGCAATTAGAGGTTTAGCGAAAAAATGGAAGGTTTCAGATTTTGAAAGCGTTGCTATTGACATTGCCCTCATTGAAGATATCCGCAACCGTATTTATGCGGATGACCTTGTAAAGGAGGGAGATGTTTCAGCGCTGATTGCATTAATCAATCAAGCGGATACAAAGGAGAAAGTTCTTGAGTTAACCGCAGGGAACGAAAATGAAAAAGTACAAAAAGCGGCCATGGATCGTGTAATTGAATTAGGAGAATAGCATGCAACTAAACATCAACAATACAATTGTATCAATACCTACCACGCTGGCCGAGATTACTCTTGGCCAGCGTATTGCATTTTTCGAGCAATACGGAAAAGCATTGGATGCCAAGCTCAAGAACATTCAAGCTACTGAAGAGGATGAACTGAAACTGATTGCTTTAGATATGCTTGCCGATGAAAGAGCTATTGCAACCCTTGCATTCTACAGTGGCTTAACGGTTGAAGAAGTTACCAAATATGTACCGGCAGAATACGTACTTATTATTGATGCTGTTATACAAGATTTGTTGACACAAGAAGAAACAACGCTCACTGCTGAAAGAACCATCGTTTTTGATAATGAAGAATGGCACTTACAACCAACAGTAATCAGCCGTTCGCATCCATTAACAGCGGGTGAGTATGTAGATGCTAAACAGATTATCAAAGACCTCATTACCGAAGAACGTAGCAGCTATGAAGTGTTGCATCGACTGGCTTGTATCTTTTTACGTAAGTACCAAGAACCATACAATCCTTTATTCGTAGAGGCTGAAAATGAGCGGTATCAAAAGCTATTACAACTACCACTCGATGCCGCCTTACAGGTAGGTTTTTTTTTGAACAATTGGATTCAAGCATTCAAGACACATTCAGCTGCTTTAAATCTTCCAGAGGTAAGTCAGGAAGAAACCTAACAGAACATTTCGACTTATGGGGTTGGGTACACTTCTTAACAGCCATCGCAAGAACAAAAGTTTTTGATGTTCCTGGTAGCAAAAGAAACAGTATCGACTGCGTAAGAATGGCTAAAGCTTTTGACGTATTCATTTTCACATCAGAGGAAAAAGATTTCAACGAATCACTTAACGCCGATATGGAGGCCAAATACAAAAACAAATGAGCATAGCATCATTAGAAGCCGCTTTCAAAGCGGTACTTGGGTATCACCCAGAAATAAGAAATCGCTTCTATTTCTTTCCAAAGCATTTGCAAGAACTCAATGCAAGTGACTTTGAACAAAGTTTCAGTACAGGTCACAATCAAAATCCCGTTGACGGCCCAATTGCAGCCATGCTTCCACCCATTTCATTTGGTAGCCCATCCTATAATGGGAATGGATTTCACCGCTATATATGCATTCTTTACTTCTTGCGTACAAGCTTTAACAATGAGCAAGGAGAGGTGAAAGATCCAGACATAAGCGGGTTAAGTAAAGTAAGATTGCATCACGATTGGGACCACATGAAAACCATTGCAAAATCTACTTTCTACACCCTAGATAAATGGTTCAAAGAAGGTAACAATGAAATGGGGTTGCCGCTTGTTAACTCCATCCATTTCACACCAAATTCGGAGGTTACTTATTCGCCTGTTAGCATGCAGGGCAATTATGCTTGGAGTGGCGTTAAAGCGGTGTGCCAAATCAATTTAAACGAAGGCTGTGAAACTGTTAACTACAGCGAAGAAATTATCAATCAACTTATTAACAACCATTCACTATGACAGACCTACCTATGCCACAAGCTATTCACGAGCCACAAAATGTACAACAATGGATTTATCCTAAAGGAGAGTTTGACCCCAAAAAGTATAGGGTATTGCCAAGTCAATACAACATACATTGTTCAAGTGAGGAGCAATATCAACAAATGACAGCTCATGCCAAAAAGCTACAATTAAAGCATCCTACATGGCCACTCAACAAACGGATGAGAAAAGTTTTTGAAGCATTTCCCTCAGTTAAAATATCACTTCAACATGAACTACATAGACCTAGTTCGGATGTTTCCGAATGATGTAAAAGAACATATTTTATCACGTAACATGATTGCATTAGCAGGTAGCAATGAGGAGTACTTACGCTACCTGTTTGACGTTTGGTACCTATACATTGAACCGCAAGGTGAAAAAAAATGGGAGTGCCCTTTATGTAGACAAAACGTGTTGAAATACTACATCGAACTACAGCCAATCATCATCGAAGAACAAAAGCAACAAAAACTACTCCATGCCTTATAAACTAAGTGAAGCCGTTAAAGAAGCAATGGAAGTAATGAACCTAGCTATTGCGGAGGAGTTTTCCGCCCAAGGTCATACGCTAACTGGTGCAGCCGAGCGTTCACTTGCTTTCAAAATTAAAGAGCTCAACAATAGGGTAACGGCAGAAGGATTGGCGATTGCCTTCATGAAAAAACTAAATGATGGCATCCCACCGGATGAAGTAAAAGTAGATAGCAAATACCTAGATGAGTTAACCAAGTATGTCAACTTACGTATGGGTATTTACGGCCGTAAAGCAGTGCAAGTAGCTTATAGAATTGCATTAAAACATAAGCGTGAAGGTGTTCCTACTGCTGATAGTTCAAGGTTTAGTAAAACGGGAGAGCGAACGCATTTTATCAATAAGGCTTCGAATGATTCACAAGTGGACAAGGTAATGTCTACGGGTATTGATACTAACATGGATCAATTCTTTTCACAACAAAAAAGCGAAAAAATTTAATGGCAATTCTAACCATAACAAAACAACCAACACAGGACAGCCTTATGGCCGCAATGCAACCTATTCTGATAGCGGCCGAAACAACTGTAAACACACCTATGGTATTTTGTGATGTTTATATCAATAGCGTGTACTATGGCACCTATGAGCATACAGCCCCATTAGAACGCACTACAACAGTTTGGCGATGGGTATTTGATATTCAAGATAAGGTTAGAGAGGTGTTTGCTAAAATACTTCCTGCAACGAATAGAGGCGATAGTATTAATCAAGCTGAAACTTCGTGTAGGGTAATGTGTAAACTAAGGGATAGTACTTACGTAAATAACGTACTACAAGAAGAACAACCTATACCTATTCAAGCCACACCAAGCAAGCCAGCAGTGCCGGGTGGAGGTACTAGTACAAATTCATTTTGGGTTTTACTTGCTACCGTTCAATTAGAATCAATTCAAGTATTAGAACAACACTTAACAACACTTAAAGTGGGTGAGTGGGACCCAGAATGTTACCCTTTAAGCCATCGACTAAACGGATACCAAGTGGTACCCGGGTATAGTGATTATTTTCCTTTTGCTATCAAAAGAATGGTTCAATGGGGAAGTCTAACCTTGCATTATAGAAACAGACTACGCGTTTCATGGGACAACCAAGTGTACAATTTTCCTCCACCACCAACCACTTGTTTAGCTACCATCACAGGTTTAAATATCAGCATCAATATTGCCCAAGGTCAGGCAATCATTACGGTGACAATGGTGAATGCTACAGCTTTCGTTTGGAGCATTCCTCAAGTGAATAATGGTGCCTTGAATGGCCCTGTAAACGGTTCTAGTGCAACTACTCCCATTTTACCAGCGGGTAG
>DMPB01000062.1:0-4651 GCA_003456175.1 Chitinophagaceae bacterium
TGTTGGTTCGAGAACTTATCTATCAAAATAGCATTGTTGCTGCCGATTTGTAGCTCGCTAAAGTATAGCTTGTAGCTGCCGTTATTATTGCTTACTACATGTAAGCTTACCGTATCGGCAGTAGTTACTGCTGTTCTGGTATGAATGCTGTAACGGTTGCCAGCTTTCATACTGCTGATGATTTGAGCACCTTCGTTGATATTCAATGCATCTAGCGGACCTTCGGTGGTGTTGCTAACGCTAGACTCATTTGAAAAGCGAATTACAGCCTCATCTAAGTGTGTGTCATCATTTGCCCGTAAGGCAATTCTAGTCATGCCTAACCAGTTCTGCGTTCTGAATAAACCTGGTTGAGCAGTGGTTGACTTGTGACTTTCTCTAAAGAAATTATTGATAGTAGCACTGCCGGCGGTTGTCTTTTGTACAAAGAATGACTGGCCAATGGCTATGATGTTATCATTGGTATAACCGCCTGGCTTGTTAGTTAACGTACCAGCATTGTATACGCTGTAGGTGCCAGCTGCATTGGCGGGGTTATAAGTCCAATAGCTAGCTGCAATATCGCTACTGTTGTCTGTAGCAATGGTATTGAAATTAATGGGTGCTTGGTAGGGGTTGCCTACTAAGTTGTATCCTTGTTGAAGTGTTACCGCTACATCGCCTTGTGCCAAAGTACCGGTGGCACTTAGGGTTACTGCTTGTGGTGCTTGCGTAGATCCATCGAGTAATAAACAGCCCTGGGTGGCACGGTTGCCACGTACAATAACCCTGTAACCATTACCTGGTATTAAGCTTGTAGCATTGGTATTGCTAATACTCGTCCAACGGGCATTCGCTGCTCCACTTGGATTGTAAGTGAACATGCTGGCACCATTATTCAACGTAGCATCGAAACCATTCGTGTGCGGTGTTAAGGTTGGACAGATGGTACCGCCACTACCAGTACCTGTAATGTGTATCTGCTGCTGCCAAGCATTGTTGATCTGGGCAGTTACTGGGCTCGCTAAGAACAAATTCTTCCGTGTAGATCGAGCAGGTAAAAAGCGCTGGGCCGTTACATTGCCTGTGATAGTTCCAGTACTATTTGCAACTGTTGCAGTACCATTACCATCGGACGCTAGTGTTAAATTACCATTACTGCTGAGCGTAGCACCACTATTTACCGTAAGGGCACCTGCATTACTACCTCCCGTAATTGTTAATGCTGTTGCTAAGGTTAGAGATGCGTTGGTATTGAGTGTAAGATTTCTTAGTACCCTTGAGCCACTTGTGAA
This sequence comes from Chitinophagaceae bacterium, assembly GCA_003456175.1. GTDB lineage: Bacteria > Bacteroidota > Bacteroidia > Chitinophagales > Chitinophagaceae > UBA10646. Next base: position 1,275 of record DMPB01000062.1, read on the forward strand.
AGCAACTGAACCCGCAGCACCTCCTATTACTAAATCGGAAGTAGCAGAACCTGATAAAGTTCCATTACCAGTTACCGCACCATTTAATGTTAATTGTTGATTGTTGATGCTTAAACTCGCACCAGTGCCAAGAAAACTAATATCGCCAACAGTTGTGTTAGCATCTAGTGCTGGCATATTAGCGGCAGTGCTCGCAATATCTACTTGTGCTGTTGCAGTAGGTAATGTACCCAGCTTCCAGTTAGCTGTGTTACTCCAAACAGATGAGGTGTTACCTACCCAAGAAGCAGTGTTTGTTGGCAAGAACTCGTCGGCACCAATATCGGGTGTTAAACCACGTAATTGTCCATCGGCATCGGTTGTGATACCAGTTACTGTAATACCAGCAGCACGAGCAATATGTGTTAATGAAGGTGTAACACGCAAGTTTACATCGTTCACACTACCTTGCGCATTCACTAGGGCTAATGCACTGAAATTACTTGCTGCAATGCTACTTGCATCTACACCTGATGCAGTTAGCCAATCGGGCACCGTGTAGTTGGTGCTATTGCTGGTATTACGTATGGTATTAGCGTCAGTATTGGCGAAATAGATATTGTTACTTAATGTTAAGCCAGCAGGGTTTGGCAATGTTCCTGCGTATTGTGCAGCGATGTGTAAGCCTGTTCCGCCAGTAGTATTCTGACGATCGTTAACAAGCATATTATTGCGAATAAGACGTGTATTGCTGGTTGACTGTGCCAACAAAGCAACTGTGTTCGTAGCATTCGTGCTTACGCCAGTGCCACCGATATAAATGGTATTAAAAGCAATTGTATTAGTAGCATTACTTTCATCGATACCATAAATAGCATGACCATTGGTGTAGCTGGTACCATCATCTTTTATACCCAAGCGAATCATGTTATTAGCATAAGTACCTGTACCTGCTGTAATATGAATACCTCTCACTGTGGCCGCAGCAGCAGATGAAGCTGTACCAATACTATAAATTTTATTACCATTACAAGTAACTGTACCACCACTAGTATTGATAATACCGCTTACACTTACTGCTTGCGTTGCAGATGTGGCATTTAGTGCTGTAATAGTATTGTTGTTGATAGTATGTGTACCGCTAGCAGCACTAAGCTGTACGCCTTGAACAGCAGCATTTGCGGCTGTAGTACTTGTATTAGCTATAGCACTTGTGAAGCTTTTAAGTGTATTCCCTGTGATGTTATTGGTTCCATCAGTTGCTACAATACCACGAATGAAAGACAAAGTGCTAGTGGAAACACTATTAGGTGTCATCAGGTTGGCAAGTGTATTGTTGCTAATTGTAAATGTTCCGTTCGCAGAATTTTGTAAGATACCTGTTACCTCCGTTACATTAGTGTTGGTTGTTCCTGCGGTAACTTGCATGCTAAATGCAGTGGTATTACTACCTATGAGATTATTATTGATAACCGTATTATTAGAGGATGTATTATTAATCCATATACCTCGCAAAATACCTGCTGAAGTCATGAGCGACATACCACTAATACGGTTGTTTTCAATGTTTGCTGTTGTGGTTGCTCCATTAACACCAATACCGTTAGCAGTAGTAAAATTGGGGTTATTTGTTGTATTCGCAGATATAATAATATTTCCTGTGGTAGTGGTATCACCGATGAGGTTAAGGCTTGTAGTACCTACGTTAATCAGTCCGCCTGTGAGATAAATACCTGTAAAAGCTGATGGAATAGCCGTTGTTGTGAAGTTAGTATTTACACGAATATTAGCGATTTTATTCCCCTGGATATTAGAAGCTGTTGTAGTGCCAACAGAGCATGCAATTGGTATAAATCTGTTCTGTACTGATGCTGGACTAAGTGTCCATGCTGTACCACCACAGCTTTCAGCACCACCGCCTATAAAATTATTGCTAATAGTGAAGTTGGTACCCGCAGAACTGATATTAATTGCATAATGAATAATAGAACCACTATATGTACGTGTGGCTGTTTGATAGAAGTGATTACCTGTGATTGTCCAATCTGTATTACCAAGAGATACAAGCATACCATTTGTGGAAGTGCTAGCAATGAACTGATCTCTAATACGATTATTTTGAATAATAATACCACTATTATTAGCAGCTGTTGCTCTAGTGGTTCCTAGTGCATAAATAACATTTGCAACTATGCCACCGCCATTCAAATCACAGTTATCAATTGTGTTTGCATCGTTACCGTTAACGTCGGCTGTAGTACCAAACCATAGTATACCGCTAGCAGCATTCGTACATGAACCTGTTAAAGTAATATAACGAATAGTGTTATTAGTAGCATCGTTCATAAATCTTATGGTTGGGGTTGTGGCACCAGCAGTATTACCAATAGCAAGATTGGTAGCATCACCTCGATTACCTACACCGCCAGGCCGCCCATCGATTGTGAAATAATCACCTCCATTGATATCGATTGTGGCAGTTGTATTCGCACTAGTAATAGAAAGGCTATTTGCGCCTGTAGCAGGACGAATGGTAACTGTGTTAGCTACATCCATACAACCATTTCCCGTAAGGATAATTGGGAAAGTTTCTCCCGTACTTACGTAACTGCTATTTAACTCTAGCATTACGTTACCCGATACACCTCTATTGTTAATATCGCTAATAGCAGCTGTTAAGGTAGCATAGGTACCACTTGGCCCAACACCTAGCGTTCCTGCAACTGGATTGGCAGTACAACTATTAGAAATTAGATGTATATCATCAATCGCAACACCGGGAGCTGTTCCTGTAGCATCATTATTCTTCCATGTAAATACCAATCGCATTGTACTACTGCTACTAGTATTACCTATTGCAGATTGTGGTATGCTAATAGTATTGGTTTGCCCACTCGTAGCACTTGAAAAATAACGACCCAACAAAGTAGCAGTACCTGTACCAGACCAAGTAGGTATGCCAACCGTTCCAGATGGATTACCCGCTGTTGGTGTTAGTGTAGTTGGACATAAGTACACTAGCATTTCATCGGTATTAGCTTCACCACCTGCACACCAACGAAAGCTTAGTGTGTTTAATTTATTGCCTTGCGGGAAAGTAATATCTCTGTAAAAATGCGAGGTGCTTGCAGTAGTTGCGCCACTGCCGCCAGACCAAGTATTAGCAGTGGCATCACTTGAAATATATACACTACGATTACCTGTTCTTGCAAAACTGTAGGAACCATTAGTAAGTGTTGCAGTACCAACATACCAAGAAAAGTTGCCATTTACAACAGTCCACCCATTATCAGCAATAGTAGCACCTGTTTCAAAGCCACCATCGCCAGCACTGTTGAGCAATATTGTTTGTGAATAAACGAATTCGAAAAAGCCTAAAAAGGCCAAGACTAAAAAAG
>DMPB01000062.1:4898-5768 GCA_003456175.1 Chitinophagaceae bacterium
AAAGTCAATTTTTTCATATACAGCAGTTTACAGTGAGTATACTCCTGAGTAATAGTCGAATGACTTCAATGCATTGATCATCACTTTACTTTGGCAAGCAGACGTTCACTCAAGACTGAGTTAAAACTATTTAGCATTCTATTCAAATGCCAAGCCCAAAAACATGTAGACACAGTTACCCCCCCATATTGAAACCGTTATATTCAATTGGTAAGTAATAACATTACAATTCACATCTTTATTTACGTATTGTTAAATGCTTGCTATTGCTACGTTAGTATCGAATCAGTCTTGATTATAGCACTACATACCACTTCATTGTAGTTATGTATTGGGGTTCAATAGTTCATTTCTAGGGATGTAATATTTCAATTAAATAATTGCACTATTAGTGTTAGTGTGTGGGTATTACTTTCATTTTGAGTTGCTGCAAATGCATCGGAATAACGTTTGCTAAACATTCATTGCCAAAACTTTCTGTACATGAAAAAGATTTACTCACTCTTTGTTGCTGCTATCTTTTACGTAAGTAGTATACAAGCCCAAACAATTATCCCTACTACCGACGAAGTATTGCTACCTAGCTATGCTTACGCTGGAGGTACGCTTGCCAACCGATTACCATTTGTATGTAGACTAAAACTTACTGGTCTTACTCCTAATGCACAATATCGCTACATGGTGGGCATGTCGAGTACCAACAATCTTAATACCACGCAAGCTCCGGGCAACATGTACAACATTAGGAATGCACCTACACCATTACATGGCAGTATTACTGGGCTTGCTGTAACAAAGGCCATCAACTCTTCTGAATTAAATAATGATGTTTTAATTAACACATCATCTTCTTATCATGCCAGATTCACA
>DMPB01000062.1:6041-6208 GCA_003456175.1 Chitinophagaceae bacterium
TTTCACTGGATGGTTTGGTTGTGTACCTACAGCAAATGCTACACAACAAGCAGTAGGTAGCGATGTATATTTCTACGTACATCTAAATAATGGTGCTGGTGGTACAACACTTACACAATCGTACAGAACAACATCTACCATTAAACTACTTGATTATTCTACTACTA
>DMPB01000062.1:6439-7473 GCA_003456175.1 Chitinophagaceae bacterium
CTACTACTAACGACAATAATGGTTGTACCGGATTACTCGGCACTTCTAACGTTGGCGATGAAAAGATGGTAGCTATCTACGACAACGAAGCTGCTAAAGGGCGCCCTATCTATTGCACTTTTACTGAAAGCAATGGCTTCAGCGAAGGTGGCACAGGCTGGTGGGAAAATCCACTGCTTTACGCAAGTGTAGATGGTGTAAGCGGCAGCTGGGCTGCAATCGTTCCTAATACACTTACAGGTGGTATAAAAGCGATTACGTTTTATAACAGTGATGCTACTCTTGTTGCACTATCAAATGCTCCCAACAATAACACCAGTGCTAATGGCGTGTGGAATGGTGTTGCTACTACTAACCCTAGTGGCGGTGCAACTACACCTATTACCATCAATAGTATTGCAGGAACCTCTCTGCCAGTACAGTTATTAAGTTTTAATGCCGCACTTCAAAAACATACAGTAAGTATTCATTGGTCTACTACACAAGAAAGAAACAACAAGCATTTCAATATACTTAGAGCAGGTGCTGATGGAAAATTTGTAACTATAGGTACTGTAAGTGCTGCAATTAATGCATCAGCTGTTAACAATTATAGCTTTGAAGATAAGCAACCCCTAAAAGGTAAAAATCTATACCAATTACAACAAGTAGATGTAGATGGTAGTGTATCATTATCGAAGATTGTATCTGTAATTAATGGAACCAATAACGGGAATATCAAAATTGTAAAGCAAACCGCTACTGAAGTTGTAATAGGAATAGAAGTAAGTAGTACAATCAATGCTCAACTTATGTATACCAATACTGCTGGTAGCATACTTTACAGCAAACAAACCATTTTGAATACTGGCTATAATCAAATGAGTATTCCAATGAACAGTATTAAGCAAATGGGCATCATCACGCTTCGTACCAACGACGGCTTATTTACGCAAGTAAAAATATTACCATAAATAAATGATTATCATAAAATAGCAATCGTCAGTTTTAGCAATCAAATCCAACTATGAAAAAAGCCTCCAGTACTGGAGGCT
>DMPB01000062.1:7698-16603 GCA_003456175.1 Chitinophagaceae bacterium
AAGCCTCCAGTACTGGAGGCTTTTCTTTATGCCATTAAGGCCACTATTATATTATATCTATACTTACGTAAATGATAATACGCTTGTGACAATAAATGTTACTTAACATCTTTCACGCATCTGAAACCGGTATGTTCTAGTCCTGTATCGGGGCTACTTTTCATACGCCTTGATACACGATACCCACTACAATAACTATCGTTACATAAAAAGCTACCACCACGCAAGCTACGCTTAGGTGTATGTGGTTCTTGAGGATCTAAAGCTTTCATAGCACCTTGAGGGTTTTCAGTGACACCCTCAGCGATTGTAGCGTAATAGTTATGATGATACCAATCGCTACACCATTCCCACACATTCCCCGCCATATCATGCAAACCGTAACCATTAGGTTTAAACATGGCTACTGGCGCAGCTCTTGTATAGCCATCTTTTTCATCATTAGCATATGGAAACTTACCTTCCCAATAATTTGCTTTTGTTGCACCTTTTGCAACATGCTCATTACCCCAAGGATAAATGTTATTGGCAAGACCACCACGAGCTGCAAATTCCCATTCGGCTTCTGTAGGTAATCGCTTACCAGCCCACTTGCAATAAGCCATTGCATCAAACCAACTGATATGCACTACAGGGTAATTATCTTTTCCTTCAATGCTACTTCCTGGCCCTTGAGGGTGGCGCCAATTCGCACCTTTGAGCCAACGCCACCATTGTGAATAATCATTCAAATTAACCGCAGTGTTTGTAGGAAAAAAAACCAGTGAGGCAGCTACGAGCAAACTATCTGGCGGCTTAGGTGTACCGGCTGGTAACTCTTTTCGAAGTTCTTCCCAATCGGGTATGCGTTCTGCGATGGTAACATAACCAGTAGCATCTACAAATTTTTTAAACGCGGCATTCGTAACCTCAGTGATATCCATGTAAAAGGGCGACACCTTTACTTTATGTTTTGGATACTCATCTGACGATGCCTGATCATTATCTGCCCCCATATCGAAGGTGCCTCCCGGGATGAACACCATATTATGAAAAGTAGTATCACCATTGCTGGTGATACTGTCTATACTTGTGTTGTTACCAAACCTTGCCGGAACAGACATACATGAAACCGAAGTATCGTTAGTGATTGCCTCGTCTTTTGTTGTTGTATTACATGCTTGCGTACAAATAATGCTGGTAGTAATTAATAAATAGCGGACCTGTTGTTTGAACATACTTTTATAGCATTATAATGAGGTAGTACTTCAACAAACAAATAGCACAAAGGATTACTCATCCTCTACTAAAACTTGTTTGTACGATAATATTACCATAAAAATACCAAAGCAAGAAAATACAATACCACACCATAAGTTCACTGCTTGAGCAATATTCACACTAGCAAAAAAATGGTATCCTACTAGTAATAGGCCAACTATAGTAAAGAAAAGTCCGATTACAAATCTTAGGTCAAACAACTTATTCATATTGATTACAATTTACTAGTAGAAAATAATGTTAAGAAGTAGCGTAGCTAACAGAATAATAATACCTAAAATAAGTGGATTCTTATACCACACCTTAGCGGCATCTATTTGCTTTGGTGTTAAACTGTATACCAAGCCGACAAGACTACTTTCATCTTTAGGCTTTGTAACAAAACTGAGTAAAACCGTAACAATAAAACATACAGAGAAAGAAATCCACGCAATATTGAATGCCTGACTTGTGCCTGAATAAAATGTATGCACATTAGCTAACCACGCACCTTTACCTTCTGCTGTCGTAAGCCCGTGCGTAAGTGCGGCGGCAGCCGTACCACTGAGCAAGCCATAGAAGGCTCCATTGGCTGTTGTTCTCTTCCAGAACATACCCAAGAAGAATGTTGCGAATAAAGGTGCATTTACAAAACTGAAAACAAGCTGTAACAAATCCATGATACTGTTGAAGCTTTTAGCTACGTAAGCCGTTGCTATAGATATTAAGATACCAGCAATCGTGGTGAACTTGCCAACATACAGGTAATGCTTTTCGGAAGCATCCCTTTTAATGTATGATTGATAAATATCAAATGTAAATACCGTATTGAATGCTGTAACATTACCAGCCATGCCACTCATGAATGAAGCAATCAACGCTGTAATACCTACACCCAATATACCATTAGGATATAACTGCGAAAGCAATACTGGTAATGTCATATTGTAATCTGTTTCACCGTTTGCATTCTTTGGTAAATCAAAACCATCCATTTGGCTTTGTAGCGCCAATAAAATAATACCTGGTAGTATTACTATAGCCGGCATGAATAGTTTTGGTATACTCGCAATGATAGGTGTACGTTGTGCCTCGTTTAGGTTTCTTGAAATCATTGCTCGTTGTACTACTAAAAAATCTGTACACCAATAACCAAATGCTAGCACAAATCCTAAGCCAAATACCATACTAAACGCATCCACACCCATTGGGTTTGTAGATGCTTTTGCCATACCCTTCCATACATGCAGTTTAGCAGGGTCTACATTGTTCACAATACCTTCCCAACCGCCTGCTTTTATTAAGCCAAGTATTACCAGTGGTGCTATGCCTAATACAATTAAGAAGAATTGTAACACCTCGTTGTAAACTGCACTTGTTAAGCCTCCCAAGTAAGTATAAACCAATACAATACCAGCAGCAGCAAATACAGACACGTTGAAATCCCAACCTAAAATGATGTTTAATAGCATGGCTAGTGCGTATAACGAAATACCCGATGAGAATACCGTCATTACTGCAAATGTGATTGCATTGAAACCTCTTGTTTTTTCATCGTAGCGTAATGCCAAGTATTCTGGTACCGATCTTGCTTTACTTCCATAATAAAAAGGCATCATATAAATACCTAGAAAAATCATAGCTAATGCTGCACCTAGCCAATAAAAATGTGCTGTATAAAAGCCATATTTCGCACCACTTGCTGCCATGCCCAATACTTCTTGTGCACCAAGATTGGCAGAGATAAAAGCAAGTGAAGTAATCCACAAAGGAATACTTCTGTTACTCATCAAAAAATCATTTCCCGTTTTAATTTTCCTTTTTAATACATAACCGATGGTTACCACAAATAAGAAGTAAATGATAATCACCAGATAATCAATCAGTTGTAATTTCATATTGCAGCTTTTAGGTTTTGAACATTCGTGCTGTACATGCGAAGCAAAAGCAGTGATGATTGCGAAACATCATTTACCGTAAGGTTACTTACATGATACAAGTGAATAGATAGTAGGAGGGTATTTGTTTTTAAATTTTACTTACGTAAATGATGATTGTTAGTTGCTACAATACAGCCGTGGCTTCTGTTACTAATGAACGCAGTTCTTGTGCAGCAGTTTCTGGAGTAATATCGCGTTGTGGATTAGCTAGCATTTCATAACCTACCATAAACTTTTTCACAGTAGCACTTCTCAATAAAGGCGGGTAAAAATGCATATGCCAATGCCATGCTGTATGCTCACCATCGTTCACGGGAGCTTGATGCATGCCGGCAGAATAAGGAAATGACACTTGAAATAAATCATCATACACCATGGTAAGTGATTTTAGTATTGCAGCTAACGCCACTTTTTCTGCACTAGAAAACTGACCGATGTGTTGTATGTGTCGCTTACTTACAATCATGGTTTCGTAAGGCCACACTGCCCAAAAGGGAACTAATGCAACAAAGTATTTGTTCTCAATAATAATGCGTTCTTGCTTGGCTAATTCTAATGAAAGATATGCCGATAGCAAGCTAACACCATGTGTGGCGAAATACTTTTCTTGTTGTGCAGTTTCTTTAACTAATTCAAGCGGAATACTAGACGATGCCCAAATTTGTCCGTGCGGATGCGGATTACTGCATCCCATAATATCACCTTTGTTCTCAAAAATTTGGATGTATTTGATAGTAGGATTTGCAGCTAATGTTTGAAACTCTGATTGCCATAAATCAACCACTGACTCAATGGCTTCATCAGACATTTTAGGTAGTGTTAAATTGTGTTGCGGTGAAAAGCATATCACCTTACAAATACCTTGCTCGCTTTTTGCAATTAGCAAGTCGCCCTCTACGAATGCACCACTAGGCGTGGTGGTCAACAATGCCGAGAAATCATTGATAAAAGCGTAAGGCCCTTGATAGTTTGGATTCACACTTCCATCGGCACGTTTGTTACCAGGACATAAATAACAGCTAGCATCGTACGCTACTGAAGGAGCCGTTGTTGGTGCTTCAACCTTACCCTGCCAGGGTCGCTTCATGCGGTGTGGCGATACCAGAATCCATTCGCCTGTTAAAATATTGTATCGTGTATGTGTATGCTCTTTATAATCAAACATATGTTTCTATTAAAGAAGTTCCCTGATCAATGGATACGACATAACTTGTAAGTGGCAATTGCATAGCACTTTCATAAGCAGGCTGTAATGCCTCTAATAATGGGACAATCGCCTCTTCTTTAATAATGTTGATTGTACAACCACCAAAGCCTCCACCCATCATTCTTGCACCAATTACATTGGTATTATCTTTCACATGATCTACCAACCAATCTAATTCTTTACAACTTACAGCATACATATTTGATAAGCCATAGTGTGTTGCAAACATTTTACTACCAAGTGCTGCGATATCGTTATGATTTAAATGGTTGCAAGCATCTACCAAGCGCTGTATTTCTTGTACAACAAATCGGCTTCGCATATCTATTAAAGTATCGTAAGGCTTTACGTACGCATCTAACATTGCTTCGCTTACATCACGCAATGAACTAACATTGGGTTGATGTTTTGCTACCATCGCTACGGCAGTACTGCATTCATTACGTCGATCATTGTAAGCAGAAGAGGCCAAAGAATGTTTAACATTGGTATTCAACAAAAGTAGCTTCATACCCTCTAGCTTGAAAGGCACATAGGTGTATTCCAATGTTTTACAATCGAGCTTTATCAGATGATCTTGCTTACCCATCATAGAAGCAAACTGATCCATGATGCCGCACATCACACCAGCATATTCATGCTCGGCCCTCTGTGCCATTTTCACCATGGCAATACGATCTAGCTGTGTATTGTATAAATGATTTAATGCAAATACTGTAGCACACTCTACCGCAGCAGATGATGATAGCCCAGCCCCAATAGGTACATCGCTTTGCAATACTGCATTAAACCCTTTTAACGCAATACCAAGTTTTTTAAACTGTGCAACTGCCCCAAGTATATAGTTGGGCCAACTTGTGTTTATTGTAGGTGCAATATCATTTACGTAAGTGCGGTACTCTTCATTCAAATCTTGAGCTACCAAATGAATTTCATCATCATCTCTAAGCGCTACAATCAAGTATGCTGCTTTATCTATAGCACCTGGTAATACAAAGCCCTCATTATAATCGGTATGCTCGCCAATAATATTAATACGCCCAGGCGAACGAACAATTACAGGCTTTGTTGTAGTACCAAAAACTGTGGTATAAGTTTGTAATATCTCTTTCGGATATGTTGACATTAATATGTTGTTGTCTTGTAAATACTTGCGATAGCAACAAAAAGCAATCGTATGCTACGGTGAATGAAAGTACATATTTGAGTGCGATATTACTACTATGGTTATATTTAAAAATAGGGGGTAAATATGTCTTTTATTCTCACACTCATTGAGTATTAGTAGCGATAAAAAAGCAACCAACTTTTACAAAAATGTATTAGTTGGTTGCTATAATTAGTAACAATGCACATCTGCTATTGCCATGCTGGGTGTTGTACTAACTTTGAGTTAACGTTTAACTCGTCTAATGGTATTGGGAATACTTCTGCCTTACCTGGCAAGTATATTACTGCGTAGTTAGCAACGTTATCTAAACGAGCTGTATTGAATGCATTTTGAACTTGTCCCCAACGCTTTAAATCAAAATAACGCAAACCTTCGAAAGCAAGTTCTACTCGTCTTTCTTTACGAAGCACATCACGCAGTGCTGCCTGACTTAAACTTGCACCTTCTACAGATTGTACTGTAGGCATGCTAACTCTTGAACGTACCTGGTTGATCAAGTTGTATACCTCTGGCGTTAATTGGCCCAACTCTATCAATGCTTCTGCACGCATTAATAAAATATCAGCATAACGAATCACAATAAAATCTTGCCCACCAGGATTAAACGCTTGGATACCAGTTCCAGAAACAGAAGATGTTCTGGCATACTTTCTTAAACCAAAAGTAGTAGGTGTATTTCCTGTGAAAGCACGATTTAAATCTGTAAGAAAAATATCATTTCTAAAAAATACTGAAGCAGCTAAGCGTGGGTCGCGGTTGGCTTTAGGATTATTAGCATTGTACAATGGTGAAGTTGTAATCGGACGACCATCGGTACAATTGTATTCTCTCACCATATTGGGCATTGGGTTCTGATCAATTTTAGGAGCACCTAAAAATGTTGCAGAAAATGTTTCGCCATTATTCGATACATCTTGATTGAACCTTACGGAAAATACAATTTCGCGTGACAATTCACCTTGTTCCGTGAACAACTGAGCATAAGAAGGATTCAAAGAATAACCTAGTGAAAGTAAGCTTGAAGTTGCATCTAATGCGCCCTGATAATTTTTGTTATACATGTGGAAGCGTGCCAGCAAACCAAGCGCTGCACCTCTTGTAGCATAACCATATTGAGTAGATGGATAACTCACAGGTAACAATGCAGCGGCATCATTCAAATCTTTAATGATTTGTACACTTACTTCTTGATACGTATTCTTAGGTACGTAAGCATCTTCTAACGCTTGTACTTTGGTGATTAGTGGAACATCTTCAAAATATACCGCAAGGTTAAAATAAAAGAGTGCTCTTAAGAATAACGCCTGACCTAAGTAACCATTCTTTTTATCTTGACCAATAGCACTTACTGGCATTTTTTCGATATTGGCAATTGCTGTGTTAGCCCTACCAATACCTCTGTAAGAAGCAGACCATAGCGTTCTAAACATGGCATGTGTAGGATCAATAATGCCAATCATAAAATTACCCGGGCCTTCCCACTTGTAATTGTTATGTAAGTTATCGCCTAAGCAATCGTACATAGGTAGGCCAGCAGTTGCATTTAGATTGCCACTGTACAAAGCTCTATCTTGCAGTGCATCGTATACACCATTAATACCTAATTGAACATCTTGCTCAGTTTGCCAGAAATTGGCATCGGCTATTTGCGTAAGCGAATCTTTTTCTAAGAACTCCTTCGAACAACCAATGAAGGAAATACCCATGAATAATATAAATATTTTTTTCATGCTAATTAGAATTTAACATTTAAACCAAAAGTGTACACTTTATATAGCGGAACATTCTGATCGGTACCTCTGCCTCTTGCTCTTTCAGGATCAAAGTTCTCCAACTTCGTGAAGGTTAATAGGTTTTGTCCACTTGCGTAAATACGAAGCTTTGTGAGACTAAAACGCTTGATTATAGATGTTGGTAATGAATAACCTAACTCAAGGTTTCTAAGTCGCAAATAAGAAGCATCCTGAATATAGAAAGATGAAATTTCAGCATTGCTGTAACCACCTAATCGTGGAAGTGTAGCAGATGGGTTGGTTGGTGTCCAACGATTGATCCAATACGATAGTACGTTGTTTCTATCACCTTCGAAAGGTAGCTGCCCATTATCGTAAAGAATACGATCAACATTACCGATGCCCTCAAATAAAATGCTTACATCAAAACCCTTGTAGTTAAGATTAGTATTAAAGTTGTAAATCCAAGATGGATAAGGATTACCAATAACAGTTCTATCAAACGCATTAATTAATCCATCTGGCTTACCATTAGGACCTGATAAATCGGCGTACTTAATATCGCCTGGTTTTGTTAATGCGGGGTTGTTGAATTGTTGTGGCGAGTTGGTAACTTCGTCGGCTGTTTGAAAAATACCAATGGCCTGATAACCATAATAAGCTCTGAATGGCAAGCCTAAACGTACGATAGAGAAACCATCAATCGACTCTAAACCTCTATCGCCGAGACTAGTAACTTTATTATCAGCAAACTTACTTACACTACCACCAACACTATAGTTAACATCTTTGAAATTACCTCTGTAGTTAACTACTACTTCTACACCCTTATTAATCATACTAGCAGCATTAATTGCAGAAAGGTTAGTAACACCAATAGATGATGGAATAGGGAATCGGCTGTATAACAAATCATAACTGCTACGCTCAAAATAATCGGCAGTAACACTAAGCTTATTGTTAAAGAAAGTAGCATCTACACCAATATCGTATTGCTCAATGGTTTCCCATTTTACATTCGGATTTGCTAATGTGGTAATTGCTACAGCACTAACAATATTATTTCCTAAGAAGTAGTCTAAACCTCCATTGTAAGTTTGAGCATATAAGTAGTCGGCAATATTATCGTTACCAGTAATACCCCAGCTAGCTCTTAACTTCAAATCAGTTAACCAACTGATACGACGCATGAATTTTTCTTGACTAATTCTCCAACCAGCAGAAAGTGAAGGGAAATTACCATAACGGTTTTTTTGACTAAATCTTGAAGAACCATCTCTACGCATGTTAAGTTCTACCAAATACTTGCCATCGTAAGCATAATTAACTCTTGAGAAGAATGATTGTAAGGCAGATTCAGATGCACCACCTCCAACATTTGGTTCAGTAACGCCACCTGCATTAAACTCTTGCAAACCATCGGTAGGGAAGTTTTTCAAAGAACCACTGAAACCATCGTTACGGTTGTACTGAATAGAATGTCCAAGCAATACAGATAAGTCGTGCTTACCATTGAATTTATGGTTATAGCGTAGGATATTCTCGTTGATTAAGCGATAGTTAAACGCTGTACTATTTCTAAGTACATTGAGTGGATTGGCTGCAATTACATTGC
>DMPB01000062.1:16828-37628 GCA_003456175.1 Chitinophagaceae bacterium
GATTGGCTGCAATTACATTGCCAGCCCAATCTGCGGTACTATTTCTAGGTGTAAAATCAGATTCTTGATTGTAGAATATGTTGAAACTTCCGCTTGTTTCAAAAGACAAACCCTTTGTAATATTTGCAGTAATACCAAAACGATTTGCAAAATTGATTTCATCAAGAGAATAATCACCCAAGTAGCCTTTACGAATAGGGTTCGTGATAGGATAACTAGCATTGGTAGCATACAAGTAAGACCCATCTACAATACCATAATCGCCATTAGAATAATAAACAGGTACTGTTGGTGCAGAACGTTGGAACTGGTTGATGATACCAGTTTCACCTGTAATGGCATCGGCACCACCAGTTGGCCCTTTGAACTTCGACCAGTACGCATTACCTACAATGGTGATGGTAAGCCAATCTTTCAACTTAGAGCTAAGATTGAAACCTAAGTTATAACGCTCAGATTTAAACTTACCTCTAACAATAGCATCTTGTGTTAAATAACCTAACGATACACGATACGTTGTTCTATCGTTACCTGCAGAAAATGCGATGTAATGATTTTGTATAGGCGCTGTTTTCAAAATAGCTTTTGCCCAGTTTGTATTCGCATATTGATCAGGGTTTGAACCATCGGCAATTGCTTGAATATTTGTAGGTGTATAACGTAATGCTGCCGTAGGGCCATTTCTGTTAATATCAGCTTCGTTCTTCAGTGTAGCGTAGTCAATAGCATTTAAGTATTGAGGTACTACTGTTACTTCTTGAAAACCAAAATAGTTGTTGTACACCACACTCATGGTGCCACTTTTACCTTTTTTAGTAGTAACAATAATAACACCGTTTGCACCTCTAGCACCATAAATAGCACCAGCAGATGCATCTTTCAATACAGAAATACTTTCAATATCAGAAGGGGCTAAGTTGTTAAATACTTCTAGGCCTTGATAAAGAATATTATCAATTACCACCAATGGATTGGTATTACCAAAAGTGCCCAAACCACGAATCAACACGCTTGAAGCATCTGCACCAGGTAAGCCACTGGCTTGTGTTAATTGTACACCGGCAAACTTACCATACATTAACTGTCCAGAATTAGCTACAGGCTGGTTTACAGCGTCATCAAACTTTACTGTTTGTGTAGCACCCGTTTGGTTAATTTTCTTTTGCACGCCATAACCAACTACAACAACATCTTGTAATGAATTCACCGATGGCTCTAATCGAATTTGTAAACTTTTAGAACCATCCCATTTTGTAGTAAAAGTTTTGTAACCAATATTGCTGAACTCAAGCGTTACATTATCGCCAGACACATTAATACTAAACATCCCTTTTGCATCTGTTGTAACACCACCTTTAGCACCTTGTTGTACTACTGTAACACCTTGAATAGGCGTATTATCAGCTCCATTTAATACAACACCTTTAACAACTACAGCTTGTGAAAACACTTGCGAGGCTAGCAAAACGAATAATGCTAATAGATACCATGAATGAAAAACTCTTTTGCGGAGTGGCAGCATCGTTTCAGTTTTAAATGGTAAAAAAAATCGAATACTAAATAAGAGATAAAATTTTACTTGCTGGGTACACGTACGCTTCAAAAAAGCGGTATAATTAATTCAATAAAGTATAGAATTTAATGTATATATATAATAAAGAAAGATGGCTATTTGTATATCAAACAGCTATTAAAATACTAGTGAAATACCTTACGGTAAATGTAATCGCAAGCACAACACATCATCTAATATCATAATGCCACATTCATCATTTACCGTAAGGGAAATGTAGCTTATTGTGAAGTGTACTTTGGATTAAGTTGCATTTTCGCAGCTCCATTATTTTTCATCCAGCGTAATAGCTGTTTTTTTAGCTGCCGAGTAACCTTTGCTTCTTTTAATGCAAGGTTGTATTGCTCACCAATATCTTTTTTAAGATCGTATAGTTCTACTGTTTCGGTTTCATACCACCAAATGAGTTTGTAATCACCTTTACGAATAACAACGGCAGGCTTACCACCTTGATTACTGTAATGCGGATAATACCAATACATTGCCCTTTCGAATGCCTCCTTTGGTTGTGCCATCAATTGAAAAATAGTCTTACCTTCTAACTGCGGATGTTGGTATGCTGCATTGTCAATAGCATTAGCCAAGGTGGCAAAAATATCAGTTGTACCAACAGGTATATCTGTGATGGTTGAATGCGTACGTTGCTTCCAATACACTACTAAAGGCACCCGAATACCGCCCTCGTATACCCAACCTTTGCCAGCTCGTAAAGGTGCATTCGATGTAGGACTACCTTCAGCAGTGCTTAAGCCACCATTATCAGAAGTGAATACAACAATTGTATTATCAAGCATATCTTTTGCTTCGAGCGTTTGCAACATGCGACCAATATTCCAATCCATATTTTCAATCATAGCAGCATACACTGCATTGTCTTG
This sequence comes from Chitinophagaceae bacterium, assembly GCA_003456175.1. Classification (GTDB taxonomy): domain Bacteria; phylum Bacteroidota; class Bacteroidia; order Chitinophagales; family Chitinophagaceae; genus UBA10646. The sequence continues at coordinate 19,280 of DMPB01000062.1, forward strand.
TACTAACCGTAATTTCCAATCGGGTTGGTGTTGCATCCATGCGGCATCTTTACTAAAACGCTGTGCTGCCGTGAATGAAAACTGCCCTTGCTTGGCCTTGTATTTTTGCACTAGTGCAGTAGGTGCTTGCATCGGATTATGTACTGCATACATTGCATACATCATGAAGAAAGGTGTATCGGCGGTTTGATGTTCTAAGAATTGAATACATTCAGTTGCAAGCCTGTCGGTAATGTATTCGCCAGCAGGCCCATCTGATAAAGTAGGATTTTTATAGGGTGAAAAATAACCGCCTGTTGTGTCATTTATTTTACCGTAAGGACCACCACTTTTCCAACCACCAACATTGTATTGAAACCCATGTTGCAAAGGCCAATATTTTTCTTCTTCGCCCAAATGCCACTTACCAGCAAAAAAAGTAGTATACCCTTGCTGCCTTGCAATTTCTGCAATCGTTGTTTCTGTAAGTGCCAATTGATATGACGTAGGCGGTGTAATGTATTTTTCGAAAGGCTTTGCATTACCATTTTCTTGCCGCCCTTTAATCCAATCAGTAACCCCTGTATGTATTGGATTTTTTCCAGTCATTAAACTAGCTCTTGTAGGGCTGCATACCGGACTTGCTGCATACGCTTGCGTAAATTTCACACCCTTGGCTGCCAACCTATCTATATTAGGCGTTTCATAAAAACTACTGCCATAACAACCCAAATCCATCCAACCTAAATCATCTACCAATATCACCAAAACATTAGGACGCGTACTTGTTGTTTGTGCTGATGTATGAATTACACTACACCATAGTATGCATAAGCACAGCAATAATCTTTGAGAACCAAGCAGCATTTAGTATGGGTATAACTTACGTAAATGAAAGTATTGAAGGTGATAATTGATATTAGGTTTTAGATTTATTTTTAACAGTTTCAAGCAACTGTTTTAAAGCCTCAACTTTATCTGGAAATTGCGATGCAAGATTATTGGTTTCGCCCGGATCATTCTTTAAGTTATACAACTGCGGCGTGGTACTATTTCCCAATTCTGTATTTGTATCCTTGTTCACTTTAGGTCCTTTTGAAGGCTCTATGTATTTCCAATCACCAACAATGATAGACAATGTTGAATTCAAAGATTGCTCTATCAAATGCGTTCTTGATTGTTGACTTTTATTTAGTAACACTGAAAGATAGTTTTCGCTGTCGGGCGCCTGCCCTGTGGGAATGGTACCACCTACTAGTTTTGCTAGAGAAGCATATAAATCTATTTGGCTGAACAATGCATCGTTCACCTGATTTTTCTTAATATTTCCTAACCAACTTACAATGAAAGGCACCCTCGTACCAGCTTCAAAAGCGCTGTACTTACCACCTCTGAAGATACCGTTAGGTCTGTGATTACCTAGCTTTTCAACTGCATCATCTTTGTAGCCATCATCAATTACTTGACCATTATCACTAGTGAAAATGATTAATGTATTCTCTAATAAATTTTGCTTTTTTAATACATCCATTAATGCACCTACAGTCCAATCTAACTGTAGCAAAACATCGCCACGAGGACCGAGACCACTTTTTCCTGCGAAGCGTGCATGCGGCAAGCGAGGCACATGAATATCGTGTGTAGAAAAATACAAAAAGAAGGGATTGTTCTTTTGCGATTGAATATAGGCTGTAGCTTTATTCACCAGAATATCTGCAAAGTCTTCATCTTTCCAAAGTGCTGCCTTACCGCCAGACATGTATCCAATTCTACTAACACCATTTATAATAGTCATGTCATGTCCGTGTGAGGGTTGCATTTTCAACAGTTCAGGATTGCTCTTACCTGTTGGTGCAGTTGCATCTACGGGGCCGGTGTAACTAACGGCAATAGGATCGTTTTTATCTAAATTGAGTACTTCATGATTTTCAACAAATACACAAGGAACTCTATCGCCAGTAGCAGGAATCAAAAAGGAATAATTAAACCCAATCTCCAGCGGACCTGGTGTAATTTTTCCATTCCAATTTACACCTGAAGCATCCCCCAAACCTAAATGCCATTTGCCAACAACAGCCGTATTGTATCCTGCAGTCAGTAACATTTTAGGAAGTGTTACCGTGTTGGTTGGAATAATGAGAGAAGCATCGCCAGGTGCAATACCTGTACCTTCTTTACGCCAAGCATATTTGCCCGTAAGGAGCGAAAATCTTGAAGGTGTACAAGTAGCAGATGTTGCATGAGCATTCGTATAACGCACACCATTTTTAGCTAATTGATCTATATTAGGTGTGGGCACAATAGATGTACCATAGCATGTTAAATCGCCATAGCCAAGATCGTCTGTATAAATAAGTATAATATTCGGCTTCATTACAGATTGTTGTGCTACTGCATGCGATAACGCAGCAAGCAAGCATAACAACAATGCACTGAATTTGTATTTCATATTGATGACTATTGTATGGGTTCAATAATGTATGTGTAAGTATAATTCGGTTGTGTTAGTAAATACTTTGCATGAGGATAAGCCCCCCAACTATTATCGCCACCTACACCACGTTGATTCAAATCGATATGAAGTGATGTGAATTTTCTTTCGGTTAAATCTACCGGATGTTGTTGTTTTTTCGTTACACCAGGGTCTAGATCTTCTGCAGTGTATGGCAATGCACTAAAACAAAGTGGCTGTGCTCCGATAATACGGATTCCTTGATGTGCTTCGTTGGTAAATGTAACCCAACGAACATCGGTACGATAACCATTCTCTTGCGGACGAATATAATTGTAGACAAACTGCTCTTGTGTTGTTTGTTGGTATAATCCTACAAAAGATGCTGTATTTCTATCGCTGTAATTTTCCCAAGGACCTCTGCCATAAAATTGGATGTTACTGTATGATTTTGGCAACTGCATACGCATGCCAAAACGAGGCATTTCTGGCAATTTTTTATTGCCCCTATCTAATGTAGCAGTTACTTGAATAGCACCTGAATTGAGTAAATGATATTTGATGATATAAGCACTACCCACACCTTCAAAATGATACTTACATTCAATAGCTAATCCATTCGCTTGCTTTCTGCCCACTATTACCGTATCTAGCTTTAAGAGGTGATGTGCATTGCGCCAAAAACCAAGTTTATTTGGCATTTGGTTACCAAAGTCGTTATCGGTTGGCGCTCTCCAGAAATAAGGTTCGGGCAGCTGCAATGCTACTTGCTGTTGATGTACTTCGTAGCTTGTAAACTTGCCTTGCTTGATATTGAACACACCCTTAATAGCCCCACTTGAAAATGAAATTGATTGCTGTTGTTGTTCTACTTTTAAAGTACCAGCATCGGTGTAATGATTTGCAAAGTAGTTATAGGCAATATCTTTAAATTGTTCTCTCGCTACTTCATGATTGGCTGGAACGAGTAATGCTTCTTCTTTCGTAAAAGCAAATACATTCAGCATCATTTCACCATCAAACTGCACTTTGCTAAAATTAATTTGTATGTCTTGTGTTGATGCTGGTTTTACATTTACCGTAAGGGTATCTGAAGCAATTTCAACACCATTGCGCAACAACACCCATTTAATGTAATAATTAGAAAGATCTATAAAATTGAAGTGGTTTGCTATTCGAATTTTTCCAGCTTGCCATTGTATATTTTCAAAACGAATTTGTTGATATACTTTTTTCACTTCATAAATCGCAGGGTGAAAAGAACGATCGGCAGCTACTAAGCCATTAGCACAAAAGTTTTCATCGTTTTGTAAATGACGAGCATTGAAATCGCCACCATATGCCCAATATTTTTTTCCATAGCTATTGGTGGTTAAAATGCCTTGATCTACCCAATCCCAAATAAAACCACCTTGCATGTGCTTACTTGAACGGATGATATCGAAATAGGTTTGAAAATTTCCGGTGCTGTTACCCATTGAATGTGCATACTCACACATGATAAATGGACGATGCTTTGTAGTATCGGCAGCGTATGATTTCATGTACTCAATTGGTGGATACATAGGGCAAACAATATCGGTATTCCATGCTTGGCCGGCTTGCTCAAATTGAACTGGTCGTGAAGCATCGTAAGCTTTTACCCATGTATAGGCTTTTCTAAAAACATTGCCATTGCCACACTCGTTCCCTAAGCTCCAAACAATTACAGATGGATGATTTTTATCACGTATTACCATACGTTCTATTCTATCTATAATTGATGGCTCCCACGATGGCAAGTAGGCGGGATGGTTGGTGGTATCAAAATTATTTTGCAGCGTGGCGCCCATACCATGAATTTCGATATTAGCTTCATCGACTACATACAACCCATATTGATCGCACAACTTTAACCATAGTGGATCGTTCGGATAATGTGCTGTTCGTACCGCATTGATATTGAACTGCTTCATCAGTTGAATATCTTTTATCATCAACGCTTTTGTTGGAACGTGACCTAACACTTCATCGTGTTCATGACGATTCACACCATGCACCATTATTTTTTTACCATTCACCAACAACTGTGCATTTTTAATTTCAACTTTTCTAAAACCAATGTGTGTAGCAGTAGTGGCAATTAATTTACCGTAAGGGTCTGTTAATGTAATAACACATTGATACAAACGTGGCGTTTCGGCACTCCAAGTAGCTACTTGTTTGATGCGTTTTGAAAAGTTTGCTACAGCATTACTATTTGTCTTTAAAGAAACCTTTTGTGTTGCTGTATAAACAGGCTTACCTTGTTGATCGAAGAGCTCTAGCGCAACTTTAACACTTGCGTAAATGTTAGACTTCAGCTGGCGCAACATAACGGCTCCGTTGAAAATACCATTCGTGTAAGTGGCATCTAAATCAGACTGCAAATTGAAATCCCAAATGGTTACTGGCGGTTGTACAAAAAGAAAAACATCACGCTCAATACCTGTGAGTCGCCAAAAATCTTGATCTTCTAAATAGCTACCATCGTGCCAGCGATATACTTGCACGGTGAGTGTATTTTCACCAGCGATTAAATACGATGTAATATTAAATTCAGCAGCAGTTTTAGACGACTTTGTAATACCAACACGCTTTCCATTCACATATACAAATGCACAGCCTGTAATGGAACCAAAATGTATAAACACTTCTTGGTTACTCCAATGAGCTGGCACTGTGAAAGTTCTATGGTAAGTACCTACCGGATTATCTTTACCAACAAAGGGAGGATTTTTTGGAAACGGATAAATGATGTTCGTATAAATAGGTGTGCCATATCCTTTTAGTTCCCAATTTGATGGCACTTCAATAGTATTCCAGCTGCTACGCACCTTATCACTCAATGGAACCTTAGGTGCTTCATTCGGTGTAGCTGCATAGTGAAAATACCATTGCCCATTCAGCGATTGATACCAACTGTTTTGCTCAAATGTTTGCTTTAAAACATCAGCTTTATTATCGTATATAAAAAAAGAAGTTCTGGCTTTTTCTTTATGCTCATCTACTATCAACTGATTTTCCCAAATAGGTTGTTGTACTTGCGTAAATGCTTTAGCAAATGGCATGCAAGCATACATCAATAATAAAAAAGATACCACCATTGGTCTTGAAAAACAGATGTTAGACATAGCAATCGATTAATATACTTTTTGCTGTGGCTAGTAATAATTTATACACCACAATAGAGAGCAAATTAGCCGAATGCCCTGTTATAATCTTTTCAAATAAAGGGGGTATCAGTAGCAGTAAGTAACTTTATGTACACGTAGTATTTTTTACTTTTTATACTCAGATGGACTAACTCCGAACTGATCTTGAAAGAGCTTTCTAAAATATTTAATATCGTTAAAGCCCGATTCGTATGCAGCTTCTGAAACAGTGTATTTACCGCTTTCTAAAAGCTTTCCGGCATAGTTCAAGCGAGCAGTTCTAATAAACTCATTGCCCGACATACCTGTAACTGCTTTCAGCTTTCTGTAGAAAGTAGAACGACTCATGTACATAAGATTTGCTAACTCATCGTTATTGAAGTCGCCATTAGCAATATTATCTTCTACATGCTTCATGAGCTTATTTAAAAACTCCTCTTCGTACGATTGAATTTCAAAATTACCCGAACCTAAAAATACCTTCTTAGCATACAAATCTTTCAATGTATTTCGAAGGTTGATGAGGTTATGAATATGTACTAGCAGCAATTGTGAGTTGAATGGCTTAGGTAAATACACATCGGCACCCTCTTGTATCCCTTGTACATGATGTTGCATATCGTTCAGCGCCGTGAGTAAAATAATAGGAACGTGTGAAGTTGTTTTATCTGACTTTAATGTTCTACAAAGTTCAATACCATTTACTTCGGGCATCATAACATCGCTTACTATTAAGTCGGGTATTGCTTCTAATGCCTTTTCTATACCTAATCTGCCATTCACAGCAGTTATAACATTGTATGATGTTGAGAGTATATCACTGATATACGCAAGCATATCAGACTCATCTTCCACCACTAAAATAATAGGTAGTTCACGCTCTTGCTCTGGTGCGTTTTGATTGATTTCATCTTGCATAGCTTGATGCTTTAGTTGTGATTCGCTAGAAATTGAAGATTGTAATAATGGTTCACCTGAAATGGATAAAATAGGTGTATCAAGTGTTTCTGATGGCAGATGAACAATAAATGTACTACCGCTTACACCATCACTTTCTGCCCTAATAGTTCCGCGATGCAGTGTAACAAGTTCTTTAACAAAAGATAATCCAATACCTGTACCAGAAATTGTAGTGGCATCTGTTTTACGACCTCTATAAAACCTATCAAAAATATGTTCTAGTTCATCGGGTTTTATACCAACACCTGTATCGCTTACACTTATTTCGCAAGATTTATCTTGCTGCCTACAAATATTCAAGCGGATAGTAGCCCCATCTTGTGCATACTTGAAAGCATTAGACAGCATATTATAGAGAATAATTTCGAGCTTATTATCATCGAACACAAACGAAATGTATTTTTCGTTGGTTTCAAATACATAATTGATTTTGCGACGAGCAGCTTCATCGCTGAATAACATATATACATCGTAGCAAAAAGTTACAATTTCGCCCGACTGCGGAGACAACTTTAAACTACCTGCTTCTGCCTTCTGAAAATCGAGCAATTGATTCACCATACGTAGCATTCGCTTCGATTGCTTTTGAATTAACCGTAAACTTTTAGCTATAGGCTTTTCTAGTTGATGCTGTTGCATCATATCTTCTAAAGGCCCTAGTATTAACGTAAGTGGTGTTCTAAATTCATGCGATATGTTGGTGAATAATCTTTCCTTAAAATCTGCTAGTTGATTTTCTTGCTGCCTTGCCAACTTCGTTAATTGCAGTTGCGATTTCAATGCCTCTTGTCTTAACCCTGAATGCCTTGTAAGCCACAATAAGAATATAAACAATGCTATGTAAAAAGTGTAAGCCCACCATGTTTTCCAAGGTGGTGGTAGTACTGTAATGGATAATGTTGTTTCTTTCGCATTCCAAACCTTATCGCTGTTGGTTGCTTTTACATGCAATGTATAAGTACCTGGCTTTAGGTTGGTGAACGATACTGTTCTTGTATTACCAGCGAACACCCAATCGCTATGAAAGCCTTGCAATTTGTACATGTACAGATTTTTATCGGGTGCATGATAATCTAACGCTGCAAATTGTATGGAAAAGATATTCTGCTGATAATTAAAAACAACATGCTGTGTTTCTGTAAATGGTGTAGCATGTGTTTCTGTATTCGTAGCTTGATTACTTGTTTCATACGGCTGATTATTTACCGTAAGGTTGGTGAAGTAAATGGGTGGTTGATAATTACTAACATTGATGCTATCGGGATGAAAAAATGTAACCCCTTCAATACCACCAAAGAAAAATTGTCCGTTCGATTTTTTAAATGATGCATTTTCAGAAAAAACAACCGAGGCAATTCCATCACGCTTATCGAACAGCGCTATACTATTGTTAGTTGGGTTGAGCCGCACAATTCCTTTATTGGTCGTTGCCCAAATAATTCCTTTTTTATCTGCAATTACTGCATGAATGTAATCGTTAGGCAAGCCATCTTTTCTGGTGTAAGTACTTACTTGCAATGCACCATCAACAATATTGGTGATTTTATTAAGTCCGCTTTGCGTACCTACCCAAATATTACCATGAACATCTTCTGTCAAACAGAGAATGGTGTTATTCGTGATAGACTTTCCAACTTGATTCGTTTGAAAATAAACGCTAAAATTATCTGTATTAGGATGATACAGATGCAAGCCTTTATATGTACCAATCCAAAGCCGACCTTTACTATCTTCTAACAAGCAACTCACACGTTCATTTTGCAACGCTCCTTTCACACCGTAAGCTGGTAGATAATTTTTAAACACAGGTGTACCCCTTGCGGTAAATGCTTGAATAACACTAAGACCTTTTTCTTGTGTACCAATCCAAATATTACGATTAGTTGATTGAATCAATGAAGTAATTTTTCGATCGCTTATTGCATTTGGATTACTTTTATCAGGCAGATATATTTTAAAATTATTTACACTGTTTTTTTGATTACGAAGTGTAACTAATCCTTTGTTGGTAGCAATAAAAAGAGTGTTATCAACTTGCAGAAACATTCTACCCTCAAATACACTTCGCAAGCTGCTTTTATCAACCAAGTGATTTAATTTGACCTTTGTAAAATTATTCCAATAAGTACTGTATTGTATGGCACCACCTTTTGTACTCAGCCATAAATGATTGAAGCTGTCTACAAATACAGAAAGCACATGTGTGCTGCCTTGTAGCAAGTTTTTATCGCCATGTCGAATGTTGTTGAAACGTTTCTGATTTATATCGAATTTAAACACACCCGACCCATCGGTACCCACCCAAAGCAAGCCTGATGAATCTTCCATCATCGAGAGAATGATCTGATCATCAGTAGTATAAATACCGGGGATATTCAAATGAAACCGATCGAAGGTATTTGTTGTGATGTTAAATCTGTTTAAACCACCACCCCATGTACCAATCCATAAATCACCTTTGGTGTCAAGTAATAATTTGTAGGTGTTGTTAGAGCTAATCGTACTAGCATCTTTAGCATTATGCAAATAAGCTTTATGTGCTTTAGTAGTGGTATTAAACTGTATTAAACCTCTATCCCAAGTGCCAAGCCAAAGGCATTTATTCATTTCATCTTTAACAATCGCTGTAATATTGATGGCTGGCGTACCAAAGTCGTACACCGCATCGGTATTCAACCGTTGATCTAAATGTTTTAAACCACTATTCGTTGCTATCCAATAACCGTTATTGCCATCTGCTTGTATATCAAACGTTTTCCAACGAGTATCGATAATGGTAAATGTAGCGGTTGCTATATCTAAACAACCCAATCCCTGCCAGGTACCAACTAGTAATTTGCCATTGTTGGTTTCTAATAACGAGAGTATATAATCTTCATTAAAGCTACCATTAACTGGTACACTCAAACTAAAATTTGTGGTGGCACCTGTTTTTAAATCGTACTTACTAATACCACCCGACTTGGTTCCAATCCACAAGCAGTTGTATTTTTTAGAAGCAAGTACCACTTCTATAGATTGGCTTTTCAGATTCTCTGCTACAGATACATCATTCTTCAAAAGTTTCATCTCATAACCATCGAATCGTTGTAAGCCACCTCTTGTTCCAAACCAAACAAACCCTTTTGGATCGCTTATAATTGCAGTTACTTCATTATTTACTAAATCGTGTGCAACACTTGTAAAGTTTGTTAATGCCTGTGCAACGGCTACCATCACTTGAAAAAATGACAGCAATAACAAGAAGTATTTTCGAAATAAAGCAGGCAATGCTGTATCGTTTGGCTTACACAATCATTCAAAATAACGAAACTTCACATTCGCAACAAATAATTACAAATAGACTATACTAATATCAGAACGCCAATAAAAAGCAGCACCAAAATCAAGTATATCAGCAGTAACTTAACATTGATTCGCCGATTCATTTGGTTGTAACTTTTCCTATTCTCCTTTGTAAGCATGCGGTGTTTTTGATAGGTTATTATTGGTATGCTGTAGATAATTTGCCAACTCTTCAGGGTTACGCACTCTTACTTTTCTATTATGCATCAGATCGTCGTGAATCATTAACGTAATCGTATCCCAAACATTCCCCTCTTGCCAGAGTGGCTTTACTTTACTTTTTTCCCAATCTAACAAAGCTGTTTGCATTCTCTGGAGCATTACAGCATTAGATGCTTGTAAGTCGTTTGATTCACTTATATCATTTTGTAAATCATACAAGCGATAACCAATACCATTTACACGAATGAGCTTGTAATTATTCATACGTATTGCAGCGGCTGCATCTTTCCTCCAAATCAATGCTTGGTGAGGTTGCCCTTGTGCATTACCTAAAACATAAGGTAACCAACTAACACCATCGGTAGCAATGGTGTTACTGTTTTGAACAGCAGCAGCTTCTAACACAGTAGGTAAAATATCAAGTGAAGAACTCAGGCCATTATAAGTTTTGCCCTCACGAATTTTTTTAGGCCAACTCATAAATAATGGCACCCGATGGCCAGCTTCATATTCATTGCCTTTAAAGCCTTTTAATTTTCCATTATTCGATTGATTGTTGTGAGCACCTCCATTATCGCTTAAGAAGATAATAATGGTGTTATCAAAAATGTTATCCTTTTTCAACTGGTTTACAATTGTACCAACAGCTCTATCCAATGCCAAAGTCATGGCAGCTAATGTCTTTCTTTTATGTCCTTCAAATTTTTTAAGATCTGTAGAGTCAGCTTCCATTGGTGTATGTACGGCATTAGGTGCCCAATACATGAAGAAGGGTTTGTTTTTATTAGCATGTATAAAACTAGCAGCTTTAGTACCCAATACATCGGTTAAATAACCATTGAAACTTACTTGCGTAAAATTTTCAAGCAAGGCTGTTTTTGCATGAGGTGCATCGTCTTTAGTGGGTTTGTAGAAATAACTTCTACCACCACTTAAAAATCCATAGTAATAGTCGAAACCCATTCTCAAAGGGTGTTGTGCTTGCTGATACCCTAAGTGCCATTTACCAAAAGCAGCAGTTGTATAGCCGACTTTTTTCAAATAAGTTGGTATCAATTGTTGCAAAGTGTCTATACCAGTATAACCATCACCTTCATTACACTCATAGCCAAATCGTTGTTGATATTTACCCGTAAGGATACCTGCTCTTGAAGGACTGCACACAGAAGATGTTACATGAGCATCGGTAAACCGAACAGACTGCATTGCAAGTGCATCGAGATTAGGCGTACTCAAATCTTTTGCTCCCATAAACCCAAAATCTGCATAACCAGCATCATCTACCAACACAATAATAACATTAGGTTGTTCAATACTTTTTTTCTGAATAAAGCTAAGGATGCCAAAAACCATTAGTATTTTTATTAATACATAACAACTACGTTTAGATGTTTTAGAGACTGTATTGAATCGATGCTTGAACATGCTTACATCCTACATTTATACTGTTTCTTAATGATTACGCTAAGGTTTTTTGCCGAACTGATATTGTTTTTCTTGATTAAGTCCCCAAATCTGTGGTGGTATCATTTGTGCCTCCCACTCATTTTTCTTTGCAAGTAACATGCTCGAGTTGCTAGCCTCTTGTTGAATGATATTTTGATGCTCACCAATATCAGAGGAAACATTAAAAAGCATTTTAGACGTATCTGACAAATGCAACTTCAAACCACTCGCATGCAAAACAGCATAACGCTTTTGATCGTACTGTCTCCAATACAAATAATTATGTGGCGCTTCATTTTTAAGACCGTTGATAAAGGGTAATAAATTAACCCCATCAAGCGGTTTTTTAACCTGACTTGTAATATGCAACTCATCTGCAATAGTGGCGAAAATATCTAACGAGCTAACCGGCTTCGTATATGTAGTGTGAGACTTAATACGCATTGGCCATTGCATTGCAAATGGCACTCGAATACCACCTTCAAACAAAGTACCTTTACCACCACGTAAGTGGCCATTATCGCTAGCGTTATCTTGCTTGGGTCCACCATTATCAGATAAAAATATTACAATCGTATTATCTGCAATACCTTGCTCTTGTAACGTAGCAAGAATAACACCAACACCATCATCTACTGCACTAACCATTGCGGCATATGTTCTCCGCTTAGTGTCTTTAACATGTTCATATCGCTTTAAGTATGACTCAGTTGCTTGCAATGGTGCATGTGGCGCATTATACGCTAAGTATAGAAAAAAGGGTTGCTTACTAGAGCGTTTAATAAAATTGACTGCTTCTCTACTGAAGGCATCTGTTATGTACATCGTTTCGTCTACAGGAACACCATTTCTTGTAAGCTTGGTTTTATAACTTTCTGCCTCATTCTTAGCACTATCTTCATTAGCTATTGTATACTCATTAGGATGATAGCGATGCCCACCTCCTAAGAATCCAAAAAATGTATCGAAGCCACGATTCCACGGACGATATTTTTCATGTGCACCTAAATGCCATTTCCCTATCGCCATGGTAGTGTAGTTATGCTGTTGTAGCAACTGCGGCAAAAGTGTTTCTTCTAACGACAAACCTTGGTTAGGATCGTTGGGTTTGTATAATGGATTTCTGCTATAACCAAATCTATCTTGGTAGCGTCCTGTAAGTAAGCCTGCTCTGCTTGGTGCACATACAGCATAGGTAACATAAGCTTGCGTAAATACAACCCCATTAGCTGCAATTTTATCAATATTTGGCGTTTGAATATCGCTACATCCATTAAATCCAACATCACCATAGCCCTGATCGTCTGTAATAATAATAATAATATTGGGACGTGTATCAGCGGCCGGTATACTCCTGTCATCAACAAATGCATTTACCGTTAGCAAGAGTAATAGTGCCGACGTACTGAATAAAAATGATTTTATGGTTGCTTGCTTCATTTAAAATCATTTTCTTGATGGTTGACTTGAAAGCTCAATAGCACCGATATCAGGGCGACCTACTATCTGATTACCTAAAATATCTTTCTCCACTTGCAATCCAATTTTTATACCGATAGTATCGTTAGCAATCTTCTTAATATCAATCCCTTTGTCTTTCATCATAGCAATATTGCCAGGTAATAGATCTTTAATGGTTTCAGGTGTATTCGAATGAAATCGAGGATTGCCAAAAATGGGGAATTGATCTTGAAACGGTGCATTAGCTGGCCAGTTGCTAGCATTCAAGTACATATTGTTTTTAAAGAATACATTCGGTATCTGTGTGGAATCTATTTCCAGCTTTTTCTGATCTCCTGCCACCAACTGTGCATCCTGTTCAAAATAAAACAGATTATTCGCAATGAACACACCTGAAGCTGAACTACTAATAGAAATTTTGGGTACAATGTTGGCACTTACGTAAATGGTATTATTATAGAAATAACTATTAAATGGTCCTGTATTCTTTTTACCATTACCAACATAACCACTCAGCCAGAAAACTTTCCCTTCTTGAAATGCACCATTAACCCCTTTTACACGATACCCATCATTGATACTCACGTTGTATCGATATGCACAGTTATAGTTATTTCCTAAGATTTCGCAAAAGCCTCCAGCATTATTAGCACTAAAGTTGTATTGAATAACTACATCTTTACAATTATAATCAATATGTACACCTGCAGAATCGCCTGGACCATTCGCATGCTCAAAATTATTATACTCAACTAGAATGTTATTGCAACTCCAAGTCCACATACCACTACCTCTCGCCCAATTACGTGAATCGTTGGTAGCACCTGAATAACTTACTTTGTTATGATGTACATGAGCATCATCTACACCAGACATTTGAATACCTGGCCCTCCTGTATGATGCACAATATTGTCTTTAACAATCACATACTGTATACCATGTATTGGAGCCGTGAATTTTAATCCGGTATGACTTACATTGTATATCTCATTATTTTCTACATTAATGTAAGATAGCTTCCCAGCTTTGGCGCTGTTAATAACTCTAATACCCCAGCCATAACCTTGTGTACCATTAGCAGTTTTGGTTTCTGCAGCAGTACGTACATATCCTTTAGGCATTAAATACACATCGTGCACGGAAAGATGCTTGAGTTCAATTGCTGCTAACTGCTTTTCTTCTGTTAGTTCTACCAATACCCCACAACGCATAGGTATCGTTTTCAAAATTGCACTATCTAGTATTGGTTGTACAGCCGTTATTTCAATAGACTCAACAATAATGTTACTACAATTTTTCAGATAAATACCATATAAAAAATTACCAGCATCGAGTTTAGGCTTAGCAGTACTACGATCGGCGGCGTAACCACCGATGTATATTTTTTTTACCGTAAGGCCATGTATATTTTCTAATTGAATAGTGCCATCAAACTGCTGACCTTTTGCAAGCAAAACAGAGTCGCCTGGTACTAAACTAATGTACTTTAATGCACCTAAACTTTTCCAAGGCGTAGCTTTTGATGTACCGTTATTGTTATCGTTGCCAGCATTGCTATTGATGTAATATGTATTTGCGTAAGTGTATATCGTATTGCACAATACAACTATCGCTATAAGAAATGATTTTCTGATATTTATTTGTTCATATAGCATGTTGATTAGCAGTAACTTGTTGATGCAACCGTTAGTAGATATAAATGATTATTAAAAGTAGTATGTAAGCAGATGCTTCATAGTTACTCACATACCAAATATGGGGGCTAAATATCTCAATGTCAATAGCCATTTACAGATGACTTACCATGCATCTGTTCTAAAAGGTGCAGCGGGTATACCGTCTATTGAAAAGAGCGTTCCTTCACACCAATTCTGAAAACAATAACGCACAGCAACAGGTGTTTTTACCTGCTCACTCCAAACCTTCACTTTGTTATGCTTGGCATCTACTGTAGCAATTGCAGGATAAAACTTTTGATCTTCACCAGCTATTTCAAAACCTGTTATGCTTTGTTCTTGCATTTTTAACCCAGCACCAACGTTCTTAAACTGTACAACTACAGTGCCGTTTTTTTGAAAAATTGCTTTCTTATAGAGCGGACTTTTAGCATTCACATCTTGTTGATGATAGGTTTCGGCTAAAGCCCACGCTGCCAAACGTTCGCCTACCTGTTGCTTTTTTCGCGGGTGAATACTTGCTTGCTCTCCCACATCTAATGTTACAACCATTCCCGTGTTAGGCACTGTTAACATAGTTTGTTGCTGGGCTTCACGCAAGTAGCCAGCGTTCAAATCTTTATACCCAAAGGGTGCAATTTGTACAAAATAAAATGGCAACTTACCCATACCCCACTGCATACGCCAAGTGCTAATCATGGTTGAAAACAAAGCCTGATACTCATTAGCATTTGCCCTATTAGCTTCTCCCTGATACCATGCAAACCCTTTAATACCGTAACCCACAAAAGGATGTAACATTGCATTGTACATAATGGTAGGTGTTCTGTTTGGGTCTTTACTAGGCAATTCCTGTGGCATAGGTAAGTTAGGCTTTACAGCTTGCAATGCTGCGGCGTCCATCCAACTTTCAATGGTGGATGCCCCCCACGATGTATGTAAGATACCTACGGGTACTTTTAAAATAGATTGCAGTTTTCTAGCAAAAAAATAAGCAGTAGCACTTGCATTACCCGTAGTGGTTGAATCGGCTATTTGCCATTTCCCTTTTACATCGTATTGTGGTGTTATGGCACTGGTTTTCGTTGCATTGAAAAAACGAATTGCATTATTAGCCGAATTGAGAATAGCTTCTTTTCCGCCTTCAATAGGTTGATTCGCCCAACCTTTCATCGGCATTTCCATGTTCGATTGACCAGAGCACAACCACACCTCTCCAATCAGTACATCTTGCAACTGTATGGTATTTGAACCTTTTATTTCCAAATAATACGGTCCGCCTGCTTGGGGTGTTGCCACCCGTACTTTCCATCTGCCGTTGGCATCTGTTACCGTAGTTGCCTTAGCACCCCAAGAGCAGGTAACTGCTACCGTAGTATTGGGCCGATCACTTCCCCAAACAGCAACTTTTTGTTGCTGTTGTAATATCATATGATCACTAAAAAATGAGGGCAGTTGTAGTTGTGCTGTTGCAACCAAATGCAACAATAGCAACGCGTACAAAGTAGCTATCTTTTTCATGTTGTATGTATGGCGCCTTTACAGGCAAATGATGATGTTGTTGGGTATATAAAAAGGCCGTAGAACCATTTACGTAAGTAAATACTTGCCTACAGCCTTTTGTGACGATTGAAAACTAAACTACTACAATTATTAAGGTACTATCGTGGCATCTAAAACAATGTTTGATGTAAATGCTTTGGGCGATGTAAGCGATTTCCAATAAGCACCAACATTTGTGAGTGTATTATTACTATTCACACCTGGTACTGTTGGCGGGAAAAAGTATGAATATCGTTCTATATATGATATCGTATTCATCCAATCTGTAGATAACTTCATGAAATAACGATGTATCGTTTCTGAGCTACGGTTAATATTAGCATTATACTCGGTTACCCAAATAGGATAGCCAGGATACGCTGCACGAACACGCTCTATGTAAGTTACAAATCTTGAAAACACGCGTTCGGCTGTTAATGAATCGGTAGCAGCGTTATTGGTTTGATTACCCCAATCGTACCAATGCACAGCAATTGCATTTACTCTTAGTTTTTGAGCTTGTGCTTTGGTCATAAATTCTGTGAGCCACTTACCTGTACCAAAAGCTTCATCTTGTGTTACAACTGGCGAAACATAACGCAAGCCTGTTTTTTGCATGATTTTGAAACGTTGTACAGCAGTATCAACGGGAACATTCGACTGCGATGCATGATCTGGCTCGTTAAAAGATAATAAATGATCTACATCACTACGTTCAATCAAAGTTCTGGCATCAGTATCGGTGCAAGTACCCTTACCCCATGTCATTGGTACAAACTGTTGGTTTGGGAACGATTGTTTATTAATACCCCATGTATAATGCCACTGTGCTCCAAATGCTAATACAGCCGAATCACTTACAGAACAAGTACCCTTCTTTTCAGGATTATTAAATCTGATATACCTAACATAAGAAATATTATTTCTCAATCGACTAGGTAAGTTCGCTTTAATAGCACTAGTTACAGCAACAAAAGTTGCTGTTTCGCCTGTACCATCAAAGTTAGAAGCGAATGTTACCATATAACCTTGCGGTAAATAAAACGATACCACTCTATCTTCAAAACCAGTAGGCATTGGTCTAAATAAACTAGAACCAATGTTAAGCGATGTATACACACTGTCTGGCGCCAACTCTACCCAAGGCGATACCACTCTTTCACCAGTAGAAAGTGTAAGCTTTTGCAAAGAATAGTTTCCTTGCTGCGTACCACCGGTTCCTGTACCACCAGTGTTATTCTGACCAGTACCCGGCGTATTGTTATCTTTTTTGCAACTGAAAAAAAATGCTAGAGAAAAAGCCACAATCATATGGCGAAGGCAAGCGTGCATCTTTGTCTATTTAAATGAGAAAAACATTAATCACTCTAAGATATAACCACCCTACACACGCGAATAAACCATATACTAGTATGAGCAATACAGCCACGAGAATTGAAACAGTTGCCCCTATCATTACCTACTGTAGCATTAATTCAATATTTTGCTGATAGTACAATTATTCATTATTCCCAACCAATTATTATGTTTCGGTTATACATCCTAGTATTAATAAGCTTGTTTGCAGCCTTTGCAGCTAAAGCACAAAACACGCCTAGTTTTAAAATCAAAACTATCCCTGCACCACTATCATGGTATAATCAACCCGATAGCTTTGCTATCGTTGGTAATAAATTAGTCATTGTTGCAGGTGAAAAAACCGATATGTTCAGAGACCCTAACGTTACTTACAATACAGACAATGCACCCAAACTATTATTTGAACCTGCACCTAATTTTGTGCTCACCACAGCAATACAACACACTTTTACCCATAAGTGGGATGGTGGTGCTATTGTATTAATAGAAGACAGCTTGCATTGGATTAAGTTTTGTTTTGAGAAAGATTATACAGGCACCAAGCGAGTGGCAAGTGTTGTAACCAACAATATTTCCGACGATTGTAATTCAATTGCGATTGCCGGCAACAAGGTATTTTATAAACTAGCCAAATCTGATAATGTTATCACCTTGTACGCTTCTGTTGATGGCAAAAAATGGCTGCTCATTAGGCATTTGCAATTTAACCATAGCAAGCCCCTAAAAGTTGGGTTTTTAGCCCAATCGCCTACCGGCAAGCGATGCCGCGTTGAATTTTCGAATATTAGCTATC
>DMPB01000187.1:0-3525 GCA_003456175.1 Chitinophagaceae bacterium
CAACTCGGCTTCCATTTTCTCGCTGTTAGTAACGAAGTATGGAGAAATGTAACCGCGGTCGAACTGCATACCTTCTACTACATCAACAGTAGTATCTGTACCTTTTGCTTCTTCAACGGTGATAACACCTTCTTTACCCACTTTAGCGAAAGCCTCGGCAATTAGCTTGCCAATTGTTTCATCGTTATTGGCAGAAATAGTTGCAACTTGTTGAATTTTTTTGCTGTCGCTACCAACTGTTTGGCTTTGGCCTTTCAAGTTTTCAACTACTAAGCTTACAGCTTTGTCGATACCACGCTTTAAATCCATTGGGTTAGCACCAGCAGCTACCATCTTCAAACCTTCGCTGATGATAGCTTGCGCTAAAACAGTAGCAGTAGTAGTACCATCACCTGCAATATCTGCAGTTTTGCTAGCTACTTCTTTCACCATTTGGGCACCCATGTTTTCGATAGCGTCTTCTAATTCAATTTCTTTAGCAACGCTAACACCATCTTTTGTAACGGCAGGTGCACCGAATTTCTTTTCAATAACTACGTTACGACCTTTAGGGCCTAAGGTAACCTTAACAGCGTTGGCTAAAGTATCAACGCCTTTTTTCATTCTATTTCTAGCTTCGATATCGAAGAAAATTTGCTTAGCCATAATATCAATTTGAAATTTTGATCTTTAATGTTGTGAGATTGTTGCGAATGCAATAAACACTTTGGTAATTATACAATTGCTAAAATGTCGCTTTCTCTCATAATGAGGTAATCAAGGCCTTCGATTTGAATTTCGGTGCCAGCGTACTTGCCGTATAATACAGTATCGCCAGCTTTAACTGTCATTGGTTCATCTTTTTTGCCCGGACCAGCTGCAACTACTATACCACGTTGAGGTTTTTCTTTCGCTGTGTCTGGAATAATAATTCCACCCGCTGTTTTTTCTTCTGCAGCAGCGGCTTTCACAATTACCCTGTCGTGTAATGGGGTTACATTGGGTTTCGTTGCCATAGTAACTGTATTTTTTGGTTTAGAAATCGTTTTTGGTGCTGCGGCTTTTTTAGGAGCAGCTTTTTTTGCAGTTGACTTTTTCATGTCCCCATCCATAGCAATTGGCTTGCCAATACTCGTAAGTAGTCATTTTTTCAGTGTTAGTACCTTACGGTAAATGAAGAATGCGACAAATTGAACAAATACAGTGTGCATCGGCATTTGCCGTAAGGCATGGGGCTGACAAAATTGCACTGTTAATTTTTTTTAGGATTTGTAAAACCATTGTAAAAAAGTCTGCGTATGTAATTGAAAACAACGCATATGAAAAAGACCGCAAAAGTTTTACGAATCAGTGCTATCATCATTGCTGTTGCATTTGTAGGGCTGGTAGTGTATGCTAACCGCTATCCTAAGCCATTGAGTGCTCGTGTGTATGAAATTGATTATCGGTTATATCAATGTAATAACCTGAAAGATAGTGCTAGCGCTATTCAGCTAGAAGAATATCTACAATCAATTGAAGGCGTTTCATCGGCATCGGTGAATTGGGAATCTAAGTTGGCATCTATCGTTTATAAAACTGCTTCGGCCGAACCTGAAAATATAGATGCCTTTGCATCGAACCAGTCTTTTGCAAGCCTCTCACTAGCTACCTCAGTAGGCAAAAATGCAAGTGGTGGCTGCCCTGTATCTAAAGCAGCATTTGCCTTCAACAAACTTTGTAATCAACTCAATTTCAGAAACTAGTTTAATCAACAACCAAAAACCTTCATTATGAAAAAGTTATCGCTCAGTGTGGCGTTCGCAGCAATGATGCTAAGCAGTGGTTTTGTAGCGTGTAACAAAGACGATGATGCGCCAGCACCAAAATCTTTGTACACTAGAATGACTAACAATAGTCCTGCGGCATTAGCAAAAGTTGTAGACGATTTTATTGGTATTGTAGTAGCCGATAATCGTATCAATGGTGTGTTTGTTGCTTTTGGTACAACCAGTAGCCAAGAAAAAGTACTAAACCTTCGCAATCATTTGATTGATCAAATTGGTGAGGCTGCGGGTGGTCCTTTCACTTACAAGGGTAAAGATATGATTACTGCCCACCGTGGTATGAATATTACCGATGCTCAATTCAATGCTTTGGTGGAAGATTTAGGCAAAGCCTTAACTCAAAACGGTGTAAGTATGGCCGATATTAATGAGTTGGTAGGCATTTTGGCGCCTTTAAAACCTCAAATTGTTGGCAGATAATTACGTGCACCAGCAGGTGCATTACTGTGGTGTACATTTAGTGTTTTATTAGGGGGAAACAAGTTTTCTAACTACCAGGCTGTACTTCTGTACCGGCCTGTTTTGTTTTAGCGGTATTTTAGCATTTACCGTAAGGTATTACAAGCGATGCTTGTATATTTGTCGCCACAATCTAACAAAGTTCTTATACATGATTAGTCGTAGAAATATTCGGGTTAAGGTAATGCAAGTGCTTTACAGTTTAGATGCATTAGAAGGTAAGCCAACGCAAGAACCCGTTAAGTTGCTAAGAAAACAACTAGATGCTTCAAGAGAGTTGTTCGTGTACCTGCTTTACATTATTAATAATGTGGCATTGTATGCTGAAAAAGATGCCAAGCTTAAAGCGTCTAAAAATTTACCATCGTACGAAGACTTACATGTTAATACTAAAATTTCAGGTAATACCATTATTTGGAAGGTGCTAGAAAACGATACTTATCGTGCTGCTTTAGAAAACGATAAGCCACTTAAAAACGAGCCTGAAGAGCAAATTCGTAAAATATACCAACAGTTAGTACAAACCGAGATATACAAGAAATATATCGCTGCTGAGCAACGCGACAAAAAATCAGATACTGAAATACTCAAGTTTATTTTCACCGATTTAATGTTGCCTAACGAAGATTTTGTAAGTCATATCGAAGAACATTACACCAATTGGGATGATGACGCTGAGATGATGAACCTTCTGATGCTGAATTATCTTCAAAAGCCAGGTTCTTATAACCTTACCGATATGGTAAGCTTAGAAAAATGGTTGTTTGCAAAAAATCTGCTCAGTAGCGTACTAGAAAAGCACGAATACCTCATGAGCCTTATTAAACCAAAGCTCAAGAATTGGGATGCCGATCGTATTGCCATACTCGATATGCTCATGATTCAAATGGGAGTTAGCGAGCTGTTATACTTTGAAACCATACCTACCAAAGTAACCATAAATGAGTACATAGATCTTGCGAAAGACTATAGTACACAACAAAGCGGGCAGTTTATTAACGGCATTCTCGATAACATTCATAAAGAACTGTTAGAAAAAGGTGCCATTCAAAAAATAGATTTTAAGCAAAAGGCATAACCATTCTATTATATTTGCCAAAAGCAACTTACTACCGTATGCGTTTAGCAGCTTTAGTAATGGTTCTGTTCGTTGCATTTGCTTGTAAGCAAAACAACAAACCGAATCCTAAAGACCCTACAACAATCGAACGTTCTATTCGTGATACCTCTGTGTTTACCCAAATTCAGTGGCTCGATAGCG
>DMPB01000187.1:3751-4423 GCA_003456175.1 Chitinophagaceae bacterium
ATTCAGTGGCTCGATAGCGTGGTGAACTTTGGTACCATCAACTTTGGCGAAAAAGTTGAGATTAAATACAAGTTCAAAAACATTGGAGATTTTCCATTGGTACTAACCAATGTTGTTCCAGGTTGTGGATGCACTGTAACAGACTTTACCAGCGCACCCATAGCCCCTAAAGAAGAAGGCTACATTACCGCAACTTTCGATAGTAATCGAAGCCACGGCGGTGTTGTTAGAAAATCAATTTATTGCCAAACCAATACTAAGTTCAAGCAAAAGCATGAGCTAGTATTTACAGGAGAAGTAAGAGATTGTAACAGTTGCGATTATTAAATAAGCATAACAAAACATGAACTCAATTTTCTTTCTAATGGCACCACAAGGTGCAGGTGGTCAAGGTGGTGCAGCCACTACACAGTTTTTATTAATGGGAGGTATCATTTTGGTGTTCTGGCTATTCATGATTCGTCCGCAAGCTAAAAAAGCAAAAGAGCAAAAAAAGTTTATCGATAACCTAGGCAAAGGCGAAAAAATTGTAACCATTGCAGGTATTCACGGAACCATCAATAAAGTGAATGAAGATGGTACACTTACCTTAGAAGTGAACCCAGGCAGCTATCTTAAAATTGAAAAATCGGCCATTAGCATGGAGTGGACTGCAGCTATCAATAAACCTGC
>DMPB01000187.1:4691-6417 GCA_003456175.1 Chitinophagaceae bacterium
TTACCTTACGGTAAATGAAAATAATAATGGGGAACTGCGCAGCAGTTCCCCATTATTATATCTATTTGTACAAATATTGGCAATGGCAGCATTAGCAGTGGGTATAACAGGCGGTATTGGCACCGGGAAAAGCAAAGTAAGTAAGCTTTTTAAAGTGCTCGGTATTCCTGTTTGGGATGCCGATAGTGCTGCTAAAACCATCATGCAACATAACCTTTCGGTAAAAGAAAAGCTCATAGCTACGTTTGGCGAAGCTACCTTCCAACCCGATGGTACTTTAAATAGAACCTACTTATCGAAACAAGTGTTTGATAATGCCTTCAAACTTGAACAACTCAATCAAATTGTACACCCTGCTACTATGGCCGCCGCAGCCGATTGGATGCGGAAACAGCATACCCCTTACGCTATTAAAGAAGCAGCCTTAATGTTTGAAGCGGGTAGTACACAAGGGCTTGATTTTATTATTGGCGTAGATGCACCTTTAGGCGTACGTATGCAACGTGTAATGCACCGCGATAAGGTTGCTAAGAACGATTTTTTTGCACGTACTACGCATCAAATAGACAATACCTTGAAAATGAAACTTTGCGATGCGGTTATCATCAATAACAATGTAAAAGCATTGCTGCCGCAGGTATTGGCTTTGCATCAACAACTCTTGCAGTTAGCAGCAGCAAAAGAAAATATTACGCATTGAAAACCTTCGTTTTTATACTATATCTAGTTTGCTTTGGTACGTATTTACTTTTTACCAGACAGCCCGACTTTTTTGATGGTGAAAGAGCACCAGCAACGATTGTATTGGTAGCACAAGCATCAGGTGAAATATTACCTATGGCAGCTTATGAAGTTGATGGAAAAATATTTCAAACCGATGCACACTACTACTTTCGAAACTGGAATGCTGGTGAAAGAACAGTAGTAATTTACGAAACCAATAAGCCATCTAAAGCGGCTGTATATCATTGGTGGGGTTATTTCATTAGTATTGGCGAAACCATTGCAAGTATTGTTTTATGTATAGCCTTATTTCAGGTAGCCCGTTCTGTGGTAAGCAACCCAATACCAGAAGTACTAATTGCGGAATTAGAAGGAGAATCGCCACGCCGTAAGCCTAAATACGATTTATAGATGTACTTTTAAAGCACTATGAATTATAACACAACGCTAAAACGTTTCTTCGGCTCGCAGTACTTGTACGGCGGCGTTAGAATGACGATAAGTGTGTTATTGCCTGCTTTAATACTTTTTCACTACGATCTGTTAAATACCATGATGGCACTGCCATTGGGGGCACTTTGTGTAAGCCTTACCGACTTGCCAGGGCCGCTACATCATAGGCGTAACAGTATGTTGGCAAGTATTGCTATTAACGCCATTGTTGTGCTTATAGCTGGTGTCAGTAGAAATCATCCTTGGCTTATTGCTATTGAAATTGCCTTTTTCGGAATGTTTTTTTCCATGATGGGAGTATATGGCAATAGGGTTAGTGGCATCGGATTAATAGGATTACTCGCTTTTATTTTTAATATCGACGGGCAACTAGAAACGCATAATATTTGGAAGGATGCGTTATGGTTTTCGCTAGGTGGTGGCTTGTATGTTTTGCTTACGGTGCTTTTAACATCACTCAGACCCTATAAGCCTGTACAACAGCTCTTAGGCGAGTGCATTATGGAAACAGCAGACTATTTAAGTATTAAAGCGGCTTTTTATTTACCGC
>DMPB01000187.1:6655-15291 GCA_003456175.1 Chitinophagaceae bacterium
TATTTACCGCAAGGTAATTTTTCTGATGAGTATGTGCAGCTTGCCAAAAAGCAAGTTCAAGTACAACAACTACAGACCGATGTAAGGGAAATGTTGTTTAAAACAAGGCGTTTTGTGACCGATACAACGCACAAGGGTAGGGTGTTAATGTTGATGTATTTAGATGCGGTTGATTTATTTGAACGCATTATTACAAGTCAGCAACAATACGAAACACTGCATAAGGCCTTCGGTAATACCGATGTGCTACTTACCATGCATCGCAGCATTACAGTACTAGCAAACGAAATAAGAGCTGTTGGTTTAGCGATTCAAAATAACGAAGCATACCTCAATGCCGATGCTATTGAGCTGGCTACACAACAAGCAGTTACTGCATTTGCCAAATTACGGGCCGAGCAACTTAATACTGATAATTTAGAAGATTTTATTCGCTTACGAAGTGTTGTTTTTGCTTTAGAAGATGTAGCCGAACGTATTAAGCGTTTGCACAAAGCCAGTAGTTACGACGTTACCGTGAGTAACAAGAAAGCAGCAGCAGCCTATCAACACCATAAGTTTATGGTGAAAGGCGAAATTAATCCACGCCTTTTTTTTGATAATCTGCATTTAGCGTCGGGACATTTTAGGCATGCACTACGTAGTACCATAGCCTTGCTAATTGGATATATTTTTTCACTTTTCTTCCCATTTGGGCATAGCTATTGGATACTACTTACCATCGCCACTATTATGAAACCTGCTTATAGCACAACACGAACCCGTAATGTGCAACGGTTAGTTGGTACGTTACTTGGTGCTGGTATTAGTGTGGTTTGCTTGTGGTTGCAACCCAATAATAGTGTTTTGTTTGGTGTAATGTTGGTAGCCATGTTAGCGGCTTACAGTTTCATGCGAATACAATATTTAATTGCAATAACCGGGTTAACCATTTATGTATTGCTTAGTTTTTATTTCTTAAATCAGGCAGGTGTACCGCTAGCACTTACCGACCGAATTATTGACACTCTTATTGGCAGTGCTATCGCCGCATTAGTTGCTTGGAAGGTGTTACCGCATTGGGAACATCAGCAAATGGATAGCTTGGTGCATGCTTCTATCGTACAAAATCAACAATATTTCAATGTAGTAGCTAACGTTTTTACAGGCGAAGCCCTCGATATTGCTCAATACCGGCAGGCCCGTAGAGGTGCGTTCACGGCACTCGCTAACTTGGGCGATGCTTTTCAACGCATGTTAAATGAACCGAAGGAACAGCAGCAAACATTATATTATGAACTTGCCACAGCTTGTCATTTACTAACGGGCTATGTGGCTTCATTGGCGTACTATGCCGAAAAATCAGGTGCAGCTCATGCTTCGAACGACTTTATACCGCTTATTCACAAGGTTGATGAAGCTTTTGTAGCAGCAGCAGCATTCAATTTGGGTGGAGAAACGGCTTACCTTACGGTAAATGCTGCCGCCGAAGCCGTAAGAGAACGAAAACTCAATGAAAAAGTGCAACACTTGTTAGCACAACGCCGCAAGGTACTTGTTAGCGAAGGTGTAACCAACGATACCCAACAGGGCTTGATACAACAAGTATCGGAACTTAAAAGCATTGCCGACCAATTTGAACTGATTTACACACTAATCGTAGATGTTAAAAAGCTGTTGCAACAGCTTCAATTCGCAAAATAGCGTATAGCAAAACAACTTTTTAGCCAACGAAACGTTTAAGCACTTATACACATTCGGTATACAAACAGAGGATTTCTGCGGATTTATGCACAAAATCAGCAGTTTTTGTTTACTTTTGTATTTCGTTCACGCAGCAAAATCGTTTTTATCAAGCTCTTTACAATAAATCTGAAAAACTCGTATGAGGCAGCTTAAAATTGCCACCCAGATCACCAATCGTGATTCGCAGGCGGTAGAAAAGTATCTACAGGAAATTTCTAAAATTCCTATGATCACTCCTGAAGAGGAAACTACACTCGCACAGCGAATTAAGATGGGTGACCAGAGAGCTCTGGACAAACTGGTGCAGGCCAACTTGCGATTTGTGGTATCTGTAGCTAAGCAGTACCAACACCAAGGCCTTAGTCTTAGCGACCTTATTAACGAGGGTAACCTCGGCCTTATTAAAGCGGCACAACGCTTCGATGAAACCAAAGGTTTCAAATTCATTTCTTACGCTGTATGGTGGATTCGCCAGTCTATCTTACAAGCGTTGGCAGAGCAGGGACGTTTAGTCCGCCTGCCTCAAAACAAAATTGGCACTTACAACAAAGCGAATAAAGCCTACATGGCTTTTGAGCAAGAGCACGAAAGAGAGCCTAGTACAGAAGAGCTTTCTGAGATCCTTGAAATGAGTGAAACGGAAATCAACAACATTTTCCAAAGTAACACGCGCCACACCAGCCTCGACGCTCCGGTACACGAAGCGGAAGATGTTGCTATGGGCGACTTACTAGAAGGTAGCGATGATACCGATGAAGATGTAATGAAAGACAGTCTTCGTGAAGAAATTAAGCGTGTTTTGAAAAGCTTGAGTCCTCGTGAAGCTGAAATTGTGAATGCTTACTTTGGCCTCGATGGTGAAAATGGAGTAACCATTGAACAAATTGGTATGAAGTACGATCTTACAAAAGAGCGTATCCGCCAAATTAAAGAACGTGCCATCAAGCGTTTGCAAAAAGCTCGTTACAGCGGTGCACTCAAATCGTATCTTGGCTAATGCATTTGCCGTAAGGCGTTTGAAGCTTACATAAAAAAAGCACAACCAATTTGGTTGTGCTTTTTTTATGCTTTAAACATTTACCGTAAGGTTACCTTTCGGTAAATGTGGGTGCACTACAGGTGTGCCTGAATTTTTTTATCGAGAATACTTTTGGGAACAGCACCAATTTGGCGATCAACCACTTGGCCATTTTTGATGAAAAGTATCGCAGGAATAGAAGTGATGCCGTAGTTAACGCTTACTTGTGGGTTGTTATCTACATTCACTTTTCCTATGTTCACTTTGCCTGCATAATCTTTGCTAAGCTCTTCAATTACAGGGCCTATAGCACGGCAAGGGCCACACCACTCAGCCCAAAAATCTACCACGGTGAGCTTATCGCTGGCTAACACTTCTGTTTGAAAGTTAGCATCTGTGAATTCTAAAGCCATTGTATAAAGTTTTATAAATGTTGAGGTATCAAAAATACATCCAAAAGTATCAATGTATTGCTAATGGTTTGTTAGTGTGCATTATTTGTGAAAATGACATGATGCATGCTGACAGATTGCCATTTTATGAAAGCAGTCTGCCACGAGCTAACAGTTCTAATTTGGTATTAGCATCTATGAGCTCATCGGTAAGTTTTTGTTTTTCGCGGCGCAGGATTACTACCTCAAAAGCTTTGAGAACAAAATTTACGATATCGCTTTCTATCCAGGGTTTGGTGAGGTATTTATACACTTGGCCTTTATTAATAGCATCGATAACGGCATTAATATCGGCATAGCCGGTGATAAGAATGCGTATGGGCTCAGGATTAATAGTAATGAGCTTCTCAAACAACTCAATGCCCGTCATATTGGGCATGCGTTGGTCGCTCAAAATCACATGAATGTCGTTTTCTTGAATAATTTCTAATCCACGGGCAGCGGAGTCGGCGATGAAAACGTTGAAGTTACGTCGGAAACTTGCTTTAAAAGCTGTGAGGTTGTGCTGCTCATCGTCTATATAGAGTACATTGATATGCTTGTGGTCCATAGTAATTTGGTGTTGGGGGATTGGGTTGTTAAATATAACACAGTTTATAGCGTTTCTATAGATTGATGTTTGAACTTTTTTTTAACCCTTTCAGACATTTTGTGTAATAGTAAAATGTCAACCACCTAGATTTGAAAGCACTACATGGATACATCAATACGCATAAGAGCATTTAGAGCAACAGACGATCCGGAAACTTGTTTAAAGTTTATCGAAGGGCACCGAAGAGTACTTGAAATTTACGGTATCACCAATATAACTACCAATACCCAAGATTGGATGTATCGCAAAAGCATTTTTGTGATTGTGGTAGAGAGCTTAGATAAAACAAAATTGTACGGAGGTGCCCGAATTCAATGTGCCGATGGCATACACCCACTGCCCATTGAAGAAGCAACAGGCAAGATGGATCCGAGAATTTTTAAAGAAATCCAGCAGTTTGCCCAAAAAGGAGTGGCTGAACTTAGTGGTTTGTGGAACTCTAAAGAAGTAGCAGGTTTTGGCATCGGCAGCTTGTTCCCGAGTAGGGTAGCCGTGGCTATTTGTTCGCAAATAGGCATTGATGTACTTGTAACATTATGCAGCCCAACTACAGTACGTTTCAAAACTTGGATGGGAGGTAAGCTAATGCGAAATGTTGGTAATGAAGGTACCTTTCATTATCCTAAGCTCGATTTAATTGCAACAGCTTTGTATAACGATGATGTTTTTAACTTACCAGAAGCACACCCGAGAGAACGAGATAAAATCATGCATTTAAGAGCAAATCTGCAACATGTAGCCGAAGAAAAGTCGCCTTTTAAAAATCAAATGGTACATGTGCATTACGAGTTAGAGTTGCCCAATACCGATGTTCAAGAATTTAAAATACATTATCAACTACCAAACGAAGTAGTAACCAAAATCTTACAACATGAAGAGATTGTTCCTGGCGTTTTGTAGCAACATTATTATGCTGGTAATACCATTGGTGGGTAATATTGAGTTATTACTTCATCCTAAAATTTTGTTACTATTTACAGCATCTATGTTGGTGTGGTTAACACAACCTCCCGTAAGTGCTAGTGAAACAAAAGATCAGCAAACTACCGATCGCCATACCGTATTACTTATTTTAAGTATGAGTGCCTTAAGTATTATATTACCCGTTGCCGATTGGGCTTACCTTACGGTAAATAAAGATGAATGGAGTTCTATACAATATATCGGGGCATCGTTTATGTTCACAGGTATTGTTTTTAGGGCTTGGGCGGTGCGTTATTTGGGTAAATACTTTACACCAACGGTGCAAATTCAAGCCGATCATCAGTTGATTACTTCAGGTCCTTATCAAATTGTGCGGCATCCAAGTTATACCGGAGCGTATTTGGTTATTATAAGTGCAGCACTAGTTTTACATAGTTGGGTTGGCTTTGTGCTTGCAAATGTTTGTATGATTACTGCATATTACTTTAGAATAAAGCAAGAAGAAACTGTACTTAAAGCCCATTTTGGTAAGGCATATCACATTTACGCAAGTAAAACAAAACGAATCATACCATTTGTTTGGTAGTAATTATATGTATTTACGTAAGTATATAAATATTATATTTTTTATTTGGGTGCTGCTGTTACCTAGCTTGGTTGTTGAAGCACAGGAACATACCCAACTTATTATTGATGCAAAAGATGATAAAGTTAATCTTAACGCACATGCAGCCTTTTGTTTAGAAGATACCTATACCACTATTGATAGTTTTGTTACTAAGGGTAGTGAAACATGTTTATTAAAAAATATAATTGTATTTCCATTACATGTTACAAATGCATGGGTGCAGTTTGAAGCTACCAATAAAACTGATGAACGCGTTTATCTTGAGGTGAATTATGCTAATATTACATCGCTTAAGTTGTATAAGCATGTTGCAGGCTCAAAACCTGTATTAATTGGTATTGCAGGCAATGAGGCACCCATAGATGAAGATGCACCAACATCGGCAGATTACTTTTTTGATATCAAACTACAGAAAGATAGTACCGCTAAGTATTACTTGCATGTAGAAAGTAAGCATCCAATTATTTTACCAATTTCCCTTACGGCAAATACAAAGCTAATTCGCAATGTTACCATTCAAACCTTTATCATGGGTTTCTACTTTGGTATTCTTGGAATTATGTTTTTATATAATTTATTTGTATATCTATTCAGTAGAGATAGAAACTATATTTACTATATATTATACATATTGAGTTTGGGTGTGGCACAAGCTGCTGCAATGGGTTATGCTTATAAATATTTTTGGCCGGGTTACAGTGCGTTTAATCAATACGCTGTTATTATTACAACAGCAGCGGCAAGTATAGCCGCTATGACATTTGCCGTGTACTTTTTAGATTTACGGAACACGGCTCCTTTCTTCAGAAAGCTGTTACTAGCTGCTATCGTTGGATATATACTTGCAATAATATTTGGTTTGTGGGAGCAGTACATTATTGCCTATCATATCATTAATTACGTTACGCTGATTGGCGGTATCGGATTGTTTATTATATCGTTGAGTTTAGCCATTAAGGGCTCTCGACCTGCATTGTTTTTTATGATTGCATGGGGTGCATTATTGGTAGCGGTAATTGTAGTTGTGCTTAGGAATTTAGGTTGGCTGCCTTTTAACACTTTTACGCAATATGCTTTGTATTTCGGTTCAGGCTTAGAGGTTGGGTTGCTATCCGTAGCGTTGGCAGATAAAATCAATACGCTACAAAAAGAGAAGCAAGCAAGTCAACAAGA
Source organism: Chitinophagaceae bacterium (assembly GCA_003456175.1). GTDB lineage: Bacteria > Bacteroidota > Bacteroidia > Chitinophagales > Chitinophagaceae > UBA10646. The sequence continues at coordinate 13,168 of DMPB01000187.1, forward strand.
AGCACTAGAAGTTTCTAAAGAAAAAGAAAAGATTGTAAAAGAGCAGAACGTAATGCTCGAAGCCATGGTGCAAGAAAGAACAGAAGAGCTGCAAGCAAGTAATGAACACCTTAGCGAAGCTTTAGAAGATTTAAAAGATGCACAAACGCAATTAGTGGAAGCCGAAAAAATGGCATCTCTTGGTCAACTTACTGCAGGTATTGCACATGAAATTAATAATCCAATCAACTTTGTAAAGAGTAACATCAAACCACTACGACTCGATTTAAAGGATGTTTTTAGCATTTTGGATGCGTATGAAAAAGTGCATCACTTAGAAGGGGAAGCACTTCAAAAAGAGTTGAAAGTAATTGCTCAAGAACGGAATATTTTAGATGTTAACTTTTTAGAAGAAGAGATTTATAGTTTAATTCAGGGAATAGAAGAGGGTGCTGAGCGTACCGGCGAAATTGTGAAAGGACTTAGAACATTCAGCAGGCTTGATGAGAGTGAGATTAAAACGGTGAACATTCACGATGGTTTAGATAGTACAATTGTACTCTTGCGAAACAACATTCCTTTTCATGTAAAAATTATTAAAGACTACAAAGCTGTAGAAGAGATTGAATGTTATCCGGGTAAGCTGAATCAGGTTTTTATGAATATCATCAGTAATGCTATTCAAGCAATTGCCATGAAACCCCTGCAAACAGATAACGAGTTCATTAAAATAGCAACCTACAATTCAAGCGATGAAGACATAACCATAGCCATAACCGACACAGGTAATGGCATGACGCCAGAGGTGAAGCACAAGATTTTTGAGCCATTCTTTACTACAAAAGATGTGGGAGAGGGCACAGGGCTTGGTTTAGCCATTGTTTTTAAAATTATTCAAAAACACTATGGCAAAATCAGTGTTGAGAGTGAACCAGGTAAGGGTGCTACCTTCATAATCACTTTACCTGTATCTTTAAACAAGATTTTACCGTCCTAATGAAACACCTTAATCCAATATCAAACCCTTGTTAGCGTATGAGTATAACCATCACTCGAAAAATTCGAGTACTATATATTGATGATGAGCCTAACAACTTAAAGGCATTTACGGCAGGATTTCGCCGTAACTACATCATTTTTGCTGCTAACACAGTAGCAGAGGCAATGAAGGTTTTGAGTGAAGAAGAAATTCACATCATCATTGCCGATCAAAGAATGCCACAAACTACGGGAGTAGAATTTTTCAAGATTATCCGCACAGCATATCCCGATCCTATTCGTATGCTAATTACAGGATATGCTGATATTGAAGATTTAATTGTTGCTGTGAACGATGGTGAAATATTCCGTTACATCAGAAAGCCTTGGGATGAGTTTGAGTTGAATACAGCCATGCAAACGGCATATGAAATGTATCTCACTCGCCGCGATTTGAAAACGAAAGTGCTTGAGCTTCAAAAAACAAATGATGAGCTTAATCGCTTTGTGTACAGTACAAGTCACGACCTACGTGGTCCGCTTTCAAGTGTTTTAGCAATTCTCAATCTTATTAAGGTAGAACAATCTGTAGAAGATCCGAATGGCTACATGCAACTAATTGAAAGTTGCATGCGTAAGATGGATTTATACGTACAGAAAATTATCGAATATTATAAGAGTGTAAGAGTTGCCGAAGAGCCAGAGGTAATTGATTTCGACGTGCTATTGGATGATATCATTAAAACATCTCGTTTTCAAAATACCAATATTCAGTTCGATGTGCATGTGAATGCCAATACTGTTTTCAAAAGCGATGCCTTTAGGGTTAGTGTAATACTGAATAACCTTATTAGTAATGCTATCAAATATCAACGTCCAGAAGAGCCAAAACCTAAAGTATTGGTGCATGTAAATATTGATGATATAGCAGCTTCTATTTCTATTGAAGATAACGGAACGGGTATTTTAGAAGACCATCTAAATAACATCTTTACCATGTTCTTCCGCGGGCAATACAGCGTTAGTGGCTTAGGTATTGGCTTATACATAGTGAAAGAAGCACTACATAAAATTGGTGGTGAAATTAGCGTAAGCAGTAAGCTAGGCGAGGGTACTCGCTTCGATTTAGTGATACCTAATAAAGATGAGAAAGCAGTAGAAAAACAA
>DMPB01000187.1:15548-17032 GCA_003456175.1 Chitinophagaceae bacterium
TCGAGTCAGTAGCTACAGTTAATGCCTAGTAGCACTATAATCGTTGCCAAGTAGATGGAATCAAATCATGCGTACTTTGGTTGTGCTTTGGTGCAAACCACTGTAACGGTGCAATTACATGCTTGAGAGGGTTTTTATTGAGCCAAGCCGCCCACCATGCGAAACTACTGTTTGCAATAATGTTATGTTGGCAATGCTGCATGGCGTAGAAATCTTCAATGGCATGGTGCGTTATATGGCCACTTACAAAAACATATTGCATATCGTTTAGCGGTAAGTTCTGTTGTACCCAATCAATATCATCTGAAAAAAAGTAAAAGGTACAATTGCCATATCGCTGCTGCATTGTTGCTATGGCCTGCTTGTAATAAGTAGCATCTAACACCCCATGTACATGCACAAACTCAGGCCGCAAGTAATCACCTCTGCGAATATGTACGGCAATACTTGTATGTTGCTGCATATCATGCGTAAGCGCTGCTAAATGTTGTATATATTTTTCCCTTACGGTAAATGCAGTAGCAATTACCGATGCGTATGGTTGAAAATATTTTCCAGATTGCCAGTAACCTTTCAAATAAATGGGTGGTTGCAGTTGATGGAAGGTAGCATCGAAAGCAAAAGAAGCTTCTCTATAAATACGTTTGTAAGGTACAGGTACTAATCGATTCCACACCTTACGGTAAATAGGTAAATCAAACTCACCTAATTCCTCTGTAGTTGCAACTTTATAATCAATGGTTAGATAGTCTAAATCAAATTTTCGTTCTTGCGTTGTAGTGTAAAAAGAGGTGTCAACTAGTAACTCGCAGTTATGCATTTGCCGTAAGGCTAACCCCGCTGCATATTGAAATAATTGATTCCCCAAACCACCTTTAAGTTGTACAACAATCATGATGCTACTTTCTGTATCCAAAAATATTTAATTGAACATCGTGAGCTGTGCCTGTAACCTTGTTAATATAAGGTTGTGCTAAGTTGTCGGCTGCCATTTTAATGTATACAGCAAAGCCAGAACGCTCTAACAAAGAAAGTATGCCCGTAAGTTTTGATGTTTCTTGAACCGTTCCATGATACTCAACAAAAATATTTTGCACCATGTGTAGCTGATTTTGGCAGTCTGCTAACACTACATCTTCAGCGCCTTCAATATCAATTTTTAAAAAATCTATTGGCTGCTGTAGGTAGTTTCGTAACCGTTCTGCCTTTACTTCAATGGTATTGGTTGCATGTAAATCGATCTTACTTCCTTGGCCAGCTACTGCTGAAAACTGTAGAACGGTATCTTCTTTCCAAACCGCTGCTGGTACCACTGTTACATCGGTTAAATGATTGATGTTAATGTTTTTTTCGAGTAACAATCTATTGGCTTGGTCGGGTTCAAAGGCAATTACTTTGGCATTGGGGTAGCGTAATTTAAAGTATACAACACTCATGCCAATGTGGGCGCCGCAATCTATGATGATAGGTTGTGTTTGTGTAGT
>DMPB01000187.1:17234-19432 GCA_003456175.1 Chitinophagaceae bacterium
AATGTGGGCACCACAATCTATAATGATAGGTTGCGATTGCGTAGTCGTGAAATGATAAATTTCGTCTTGAAACAGCTCGGTATAGGTGTGTATAATCTCGTAAGGTCTTGTATACACAAGTTTTACCTGGCCTAGTGAAAATTGCTTTTCTTTTGCATCATCTAAATGTTTGAGCACCTTTATACTAGCCCATGATAGCGGAGGGAAAAAATGTTGTTTTTGTGCTGTAATTTTTTTTACTACACCTTTACCCAAATTTGAAATCAAGCTCATTATGAGTGTTGTTACGTTAAGTATTTGTATTCCTGCGTATGAACAGCCGATGCTATTGGAACGATGCTTGGCTAGTTTGGCAATGCAAACTTACACTAATTTCGAAGTTATCGTAACCGATGATTCGCATACGAGTAGTTCAGCAGTAGTTGTTGAAAAGTTCAGTCGCCAACTACGTATGCAATATGAAAAAAATACACCAGCGAAGGGCTTCCCCAACAATTGGAATCATGCATTAAGTAAAGCTACCGGAACGTACGTTTGGTTACTCCATCAAGATGATTGTTTGTTGCATGATCATGTGATGGAGCAAGTAATAGCAACAATTCAATCAACGCAAAGCGATGTGCTTTTTGGAAGTTTTGAAGCACCTCAGTACCAGAAATTCAAGGTAATTAACCAACAATTCACTGCTAAAAAAATAACACCATGGCATTTGTTAACAGGCAATACGATTGGTCCGCCTAGTAACGTTGTTATGAAGCGTAATAATGTGCAATACGATGGTAGATTTAAGTGGTTGGTAGATGTAGAATATTATTTGCGGTTGCATACAAGTATGCCTAGTTGGTACTACTTACAAACACCTATGATAGAAGTGGGTATTCACGAAGGACAAATGACAAATATTTGTATAGCTAATCCGGCAATAGCTTTACAAGAATACATACTGTTGGTGAATATGTACGCTGCGAAATACCTCAGTAATATTTTGTATTTCGATTTTATTTGGAGGCTTATTAGGAACAACTTTAAAAGCAACGTAGCTACTACGCACAAAGTGTTAGCAGCTAGTGCATCAAAAGATAGTTGGTTGTTTGTTGTACATCAGTGGCAGCAGCGATTACCTGCTATAATTCGTAATAATCCGATAGCTTCTAAAACTATTATGACACTTTGTTACTTACGTTTGAACTTTTCTAATGCGAGGTAATACAATTGGGTTGCATCTGGTGTAATGTTTGTTAGCAACACTACAATAGAGCTCAATAATGCAAAAGCAGTTGTTCTAATAACAAGTCCAGCAATGCCATCAATTTGTTGCATGCTGCTATGTACAATAAAATATACAATTACGAAAATGAAGGGAGCAAAAATGCTCCTTACGGTAAATGGCTGTAACTTGAATTTATACCAGATAAACCAAAGCCTGGCAGCATTATAAATAAAGAAAGAGATCAGGTTGCTAATAGCCGAGCCATTATAGCCCATCGATTTTACTAAGAAGTAATTCAATGGAATTAACATAGCAAGTAGAAAAATACCAGAAAACACTTCGAAGCGCCAGTAGTTACTGGTACCAATAATTTGACTGTTGACACCTGTGCCAGCGTCTATTATTCTTGCAATACCAGCCAATAGTATTACAGTTTTACCAGCAGCAAAATCTTGTTGAATATTCAAAGCTTCAAATAGCTGATCTACATTTACCCAGATAATCCCAAAAATCATGAGGCTTAGCAGTAATAGATTAATGCTGCTTCTTTTATAAATACGATCAATTTCTTGCAAATTTTTCTGCTTCCATGCAAATGATAAGGCTGGTATTGTTGCTGCAATAATACTACGTTGTGGTACCTGCACGGTACTTGCAATAAAACTTGCGAGGGTATAAATACCAACATCTTTTAAGCCATTGCTACTGAGTGTACCAATAAAAATACTATCAACATATTGTGCTAATGTGGTAATAATCAATCCACCATAGAGCAAACTCATCAAGCTCAAAGCCTTTTTATAAAACTTTTTGGTTACAATACTCCAAGTGAAATTGAATACAATCAATTTTTGGTAATAGAGATACCCTATTAATGTGATGGCAATAATTGGATAGCACAGCGAAAAGAACTTAATGAAAGTATCAAAGTTGATGCAGTTAAAAACAAACAACACAATCAATATCGTTTGTAGCAACCTCGAAGCCG
>DMPB01000187.1:19663-22119 GCA_003456175.1 Chitinophagaceae bacterium
TTTGTAGCAACCTCGAAGCCGTTTCTTTTAAGAAGCTGCTAACAACATTTTTTTGGTTAAACCATGCGAAACCTTCAAAAATGGTAAAGGCTGCCAACCCTAAGGCAATTGGAAAAATCCAATAGTAGTAGCTGCCAAGTAGTTGGTTTTTGTTTTGACCAAAATGTGTGATGAACCAAGGTGCAAATGCCACACCAAGCATGGTTACTACAAAACAACCTAGCGATAATATGCTTACACTAATGGCAACCTGATCGTTTTTAGCTTTGGGTAGGTTATCGTGGTAGTAAGGATAAAATTTGTAAATAAAGGGAACAACACCCAAGGTTGAAAAAGAAAAAAACACATTGGCAATATCGTTCATAAGGCGAGTGAGGCCATATTGCTCTGTGGTAAAATTGCCATTGCGAACGAAGAAATAGGTATTTAGAAAGCCAATAAAAAAACCTATGTATATTACAATACTACTGTAAATCGCCTGCTTTCTTATTGTTCCCATGTTTTAACGAATAAGCACCAAATTACCTTGTCTAATAACAGTACCCTTACAAGCCGATTGTGCTTTGATACTGTAAATATAAGTTCCGCTAGGTTGTTTTACACCTTTTAACGTGCCATCCCAACAATTACTTGGGTTTTGGGTAGAAAATACAACTTGTCCCCATCGATTGAAGATATCGAATTGTAATGCTGTTACCCCTCCCCAATATTTTAAACCGAAGCAGTCGTTTAGGCCATCACCATTAGGTGTAAATGCATTAGCTACTTCAAATGTACTTTCGCCAACACTAAAATCTACTTTTACTGTAATTGAATCTCTAATGGTACATCCACCACTATTAATCACTTCTACGTAGTAAGTGGTAGTGATTGATGGTTGCACTTGAATGCTTGGGGTACGCACAACGGTACCATTAGGTGTTGTTGGCTGCCATCTGTAAGCGATACCACCATTTGCCGTAAGGCGTGTTGTATTGGTGATACAATCGATATCTTTCGATTTGGTAATGCTAGCAACAGGTAATCGTTGAACGGTTATAGTGGTGGTGAGTGTATCTTCAATATTGCATCTTGGAGCACCTATGATTACCTTGTAAATGCTGGCGCTGGTGGGTGCAACACGTAAAGTGTTGGTGGTATTAAAAGGTATTGCATTGCCATTTTCAAGCCATTGGTAACGTTCGCCTCCATCGGCTCGTAGGGTTACAGAATCGCCAACACAAATGTTATTATTGCTTACTTGTAATCTAAAATTCACAGGTGCAGTAACCGTAACTGTAACTGTATCGTTAGCGATACAACCATTAGATGCTGTTGCAGTAAGCGTAAACCGTTCAGTGTTAAAAGGACTGACCAACGCTATTTCACTGTTACTAATAACAGTATTGTTGGCATTGCGCCAAACATAAGTGGCAGCTCCTGTGGCAGTTAAAGTGATTTGACTATTGGCACAAATAGTAGTATCATTTGTTACACGCAAGCGGGGCTGGGGTAGTACGTTAATGGTAATAGAATCAATCGCTGAACATCCGTTGCTAGTGGTAGCTCTAAGTAAGTAAGTGGTAGTTTGCTGTGGAAATGCTAGTGGGTTCGCAGTGGTTGTGTCGCTTAAAGTTGAAGCTGCTTGTATCCATTGATAGGTTGAGGCGCCACTTGCATTAAGCATCACTGTGTCGCCACTGCATATGCTGTTACGGCTGCTGCTAATGCTAATGCCACAAGTATTTTGAGCTTGTATGCATTGGCATAATAGTAACATTGTTGTTACAATAATCGGCAGTATGTAGTTGAAACGATTCATGCGTTAACGATGCCGTTGTAATACAAATTACATAACAAAAAAGCATTGATAACGTTCGTTAGTACCACAATCTGGCTTCAACGCTTTTTAAATAAGCCAACGTACTAGGTTTAATGGGCTTGCGTACTGTGTGTTTAGGAATAGCTATTATTTGCCGTAAGGCATTTATAAAACCACCCATGTGGAATCCTGTAACTTTTAAATAATTCAATGCCCATAGCAATGCCGTTGTATAGAAATACCTTACGGGTAAATAGGTATATGCAACGATACATTTGTTCACCCACATCGATTGTAGTTTTTGGTGCGTTGGTTTGCGGCCTAGCGGACTTTCTTTATGCAGCATTACAATGCTATCATCGTAAGTAATACACCAACCCGCATCAAGTACTCTGTAGCTAACATCGTACTCTTCCATACCATAAAAAAAGTTTTCTGGAAGTAACCCTACTTGTTCAAAAACTACTTTTCGAATGGCATGTGCACCTCCTGCGAAGTAGTAGGTGAAAAAATGTTGTTGTTGGTGGTATTTTTCAAAATTTTTATGGGGTAGTGCATTCACTTGCATCAAGCCCGTACTATGGTATATCACCTTAAACGATACAATACCAATTGGTTTGTTTTGGTGTCCCTTACGGGTAAATGCTTTTTCAAT
>DMPB01000187.1:22348-25831 GCA_003456175.1 Chitinophagaceae bacterium
AAATGCTTTTTCAATATGCAATAATGCATCTGTCGGGGCAAGTTCTGCATCATCATCTAAGAAAACGAGGATGTCGCCAGTAGCAAACCCAATAGCTTTATTACGGCCACGCGTAACCCCCAAGTTTTCATTACTCTCAATGTATTGTACAGGCAGCGTTGTTGGATGTTGTGCAAGCCAGTTGGTAACAATTTGATAATCTGTTGTGCTCGCATTATTTAAAAGTACCAACTCTGAGAGCAGGTGCTTATGTGCTAGCGTTGCTAGGTTTTGCAGCAATGCCAGGCAGTCGGCAGCCCTATTATAGGTGATGATGATGAGAGAAATCAAATTTCTTTATTTTAGAAATAGTTTTTAATTATGCAAAAAATATAAAGTGAAAAACATCTTAATGCTTCTATTGAGTATTTGCCTTTCGTACTCTAATTTATGCATAGCACAAATGTATAACTTCGGTATGAGGCTAGGTAATTCTTCTTCTGAACAAATTGCGGCACTTTCAGCTGTTGATGCAAATGGGGATTTGATAACAGGAGGTTTATTTACCGGAAGTAATTTTGATTTAGATCCAAGTTCAGCTACAAGAAATATTAGTAGTAGTGGCGATTACGACATGTATGTTGCTAAATACGGTGCAAATGGAGCTTTTATTTGGGGTTTTTCATTAGGTAGTTGGAATTCTGATGGTCTTTTGAACATTGCGACCGATGATAGTTCCAATGTGTACATAACAGGTTGGTTTAGGGGTACTGTTGATTTCAATCCATCGCCTACGGCAACTTTTAATTTAACGAGTAATGGTGAACAAGGCGATATCTTTTTTGGTGGAGATGCATTTCTTGCTAAATACTCACCTAGTGGAACTTTAATTTGGGCAATTAGCCTCGGTAGCTTTTCTATAAAAGATTATGGTACAAGAATTGCCTTTACACCTGAGGGTGATATTATTTGGGGAGGTGTTTTTGCAGGAACTGTAGATTTTAATCCACATCCATCACAGTCGAACTTACTAACTGCCAATGGCACTTCTGCCTGTTACTTTGCAAAGTATAACAGAAATGGTCAGTTTATTTGGGCACGACAACTTGGCGGTTCAAATGTTGATGTTGATTTAAGAGGACTATCAGTAACAAGTACTGGCTCCATTTATATTCAAGGGCATTATGACCGTTCTATAGATTTGAATCCACACCCAGATTCCGTAAGACAAATTCAAACTGCTGGTTGTGGGGATATTTTTGTTGTAAAACTTAATGCAGCAGGTCAATACCAATGGGGATTTGGCTTAGGCTCAGGACAGTGTGAATATAGTTGGGATAATACCATTGATGAGAATGATAATTTAATTATAACCGGACATATTAGAGGTAGTGTTGATTTTGATCCTTCTCCAACACGTCAAGTAGTTAGATCTGTTCAGTTTGGATCGGTTGATTTTTATGTCGCCAAATATGATACGTCTGGAGGTTTATTGTATGCGAATGTATTTGGTTCTAATGGTACTGATGATGCTTATGATGTTAGTCATAAAAATGGAATCACATACGTAACTGGATATTTCAGCGGTACTGTTGATTTTAATCCAGATCCTATTGTAGTTAATAATATGACTAGTACGGATAATCAAGATATATTCGTTTTAGCTTTAAAAAATGATGGAACCTATGCTGCATCATTTAGGTTAGGAAATACAGGAAGGCAACTTGGCAAATCAATTGTTCTTCCCAACGAATCAGCTTTAAGTTTCGTAGATCAAGCATCAATTTTTTTAGTTGGGGAATACGATAATACTTTTGACTTAGACCCTGGAACTGGTGTTGCTACTGTAACAAGTAGTGCTGGTCGAGTTAGTGCCTTTATTGCAAATTATTCAATGGCTACCATATTGAATGGTAATATTTTGAGCTTTGAAGGCCTAAGTCAAAATGATGCCAATGTTATTAAATGGAAAATTGAATCCTTAGAATCAAATTCAACTTTCATACTAGAGAAGTCAACAGATAATATTAAATACGAGCAACTTACAAGCATTACAAAACTTGAAAATCATTTTGTTGATAAATCTATCCTTGTAAATAAAAATTATTACTATCGAATTAAAATTCTACTTCCAGATGGCAGAACTAGATATTCTAAAACAGTCTTGATTGTTCGCAGAAAAAGCAATGAAAATTTTACGTTGTATCCGAACCCTGTAAAATCAAATAGCGAACTATTCCTTAGTTTTAAGAATGCTAATACTGTTAGAGAAGCAACAGTATTGCTTTATGACAATCTTGGAAGATTAGTCTTAAAAGAAATACTTAATACACAAACTTCTAACGCATCTGTTAGATTGCCATCATTAGCAACAGGAATTTATAAAATCGTTCTACTAGGATCTTTCGGGGAAGCTATAGCGCAAAAGCAACTTGTTATTCAATAGCAGCTGTAATCTATATCGAAAGTGCCGTTGTGATTATTTCACAACGGCACTTTTATATATTAAGCAAGCCCACAATAAAATTTTTGAACCCATTTTCATCAAAAGTTGTCTTAGCTACCTCATGATTTTTTAGTCCAATGGTTTTCAGCCTCATGCGGTCGTTGTTTAGTACTAGTAACTTAGAAGTTACCGACTCTATTAATGCATCATCGTTTGTGCTCACATCAACAACCTGATCAGCATCTAGGCTTTTATATGCAAATCCTACATTGGTTGAAATTACTACCAATCCTGATAGCATAGCTTCCATAGTAACCAGCGGACCACTTTCAGTTGAAGAAAGCATTAACAATACATGACAATCACTGTAAAGCGAATTAAGTTGTTGCTTTTCTTTAATGTCTCCATGTAGAACGCAGTATTTTTGTAATGATATTGGAATAGCATGTGCTACATCGCCCGCAAAATGAAATTCAAAAGTATTCGGTGCAATAGCCGCTAGCTTGGCAGCAAGCTTAGCATTTAAGTGTACTCTTTTTTCTTCTGTTCCTCTACCTACATAAAGTACACGTAGCGGTGTTGCCACATATTTATTACTATTAACTGATACTGCTTGTACTTCAATACCCGTATGCTTGAAGGTCAACCTATTCACAACTTGATAAGGTGCCTTGCGAGCATTTAATTGAGCGCTATGTTTATCTACAATATCCTGATTAACAGTAACCGACACCTCATAACACTCAATATAAGGTATCCGAATCCAACTAAAGCTGTTGAAGCTATGAATTAGTTCATATTGTTTGATACGCTTGGGTAGCCAAATACTGAGTTTATAAGCAAAATTACATTGCCCGTTAAAAACCCATTTGCATCGGCGCTGTTGCGATAGTTGTTGAGCTATTTTGCCCCGATATAGCACATTTACCGCAAGGTTTTTAAAGCCATCTACCTTACGGGAAATGTCGATAACATCTATACCACTTACTTCAAATGCACTTAAAAAAGTAGTATCAACAGATCTCCGGGTAAATACTACCAACAAGTTAGGTTGCACA
>DMPB01000208.1:0-335 GCA_003456175.1 Chitinophagaceae bacterium
AGCATCATTTACCGTAAGGGTACCATGATTATTCAAACTTACCAAACCCACCTTGGTAGCAGGTTGTTGGTACAATGCACTTGTTGCTGCGGGCCGCACGGCCACTTCACGTTCTGGAATGGTCAACGCAATAATCAATCCAAAGCTGGCAGCGCCAATAGCTAAGCCTATGATCAAAGCCCAAGCCGAAAATCTACCTGTACCGTGTACCTTACGTTGTTCAAATGCAGATTTCATGGTTTGCAATTTTAATGGCAAATAAATAAAATTTTATTGATTATCGCTAAATAATTTATTTTTCGGAATAATTTTTATCATGGGTAATTGTATTAACA
>DMPB01000208.1:492-4810 GCA_003456175.1 Chitinophagaceae bacterium
AATAAAATTTTATTGATTATCACTAAATAATTTATATTTCGGAATAATTTTCACAATGGGTAATTGTATGAACACCTGTTAGTAAAAACCGCTTTTTTAGGTTACATTCGCTCAAACAATTTTTTAGACGATATGAAGAAGATTTTGCTATCGGTTGCGGTGCTATTATCGGTACTTCGCAGCTTTGCCGATGAAGGCATGTGGATTCCGCTGTTGCTAGGCCAGCAAGTGTATAAGGATATGGTGAAGCGTGGTTTAAAGCTAAAGCCCGAGCAACTTTACAGCATTAACAAAGCAAGTATTAAAGATGCCATTATTATTTTCGGCGGTGGTTGTACCGGCGAAATTGTAAGTAACCAAGGATTGATTTTTACCAACCACCACTGCGGTTACGATGCTATTGCTACCGCAAGCTCAGTAGAAAACAACTACCTGCGAGATGGTTTTTGGGCCGCTGAAAAGAGCAAAGAAATTCCTACCAGCCTTACGGTAAAATTTTTGAATCGGATTGAAGATGTTACTGCACGTGTAAATGCAGAGCTTGGTAATAGTGTTGGTGCAGAACGCTTAAAAAAGCAAGATGCTATCACTAAAAAAATTATTGATGAAGTAGTTGGTACCGATGAGTTTAAAAGTGCTGTTGTAGCAAGCATGTTTAAAGGCAATCAGTTTTTTTTATACGTGTACGATGTATTTAAAGATGTTCGCTTTGTAGGTACTCCGCCCGAAAGCATAGGAAAGTTTGGTGGCGATACCGATAACTGGGAGTGGCCCCGCCACACCGGCGATTTTAGTGTGTTTCGTGTGTATGCCGGTAAAGACAATAAGCCTGCTGCTTATAATAAAGACAATGTGCCTTACACGCCTAAATACTTTTTACCTGTAAGTATCAAAGGTTTGAACGATGGCGATTATGCCATGATTTTTGGTTACCCAGGTGGTACTAACCGCTACGAAACCAGCTATGGCGTTAAGCTTAAAACAGATATTGAAAACCCAACACTCGTAAAGCTGCGTGACATGCGTTTGAAATACATGTACGCCGAAATGATTAAAGACCCCGCCGTGAAATTGCAGTTAGCTAGCAGTTATGCTGGTATTGCCAATTACTGGAAGTTTTTTGATGGCGAGAAAAAACAACTTCTAAAGTTTGATACCTACGGACAAAAACAAAAAGCCGAATCCGAGTTTATAACATGGGCTAAGGGTAAGCCTGAGTTTGAAAATGTATTCAGTGAATATGCTAAAATATACGATGCTTGGAGGCCTTATGCCGAATACCGCACCTACATTACAGAAGGTATTCAAGGTAGCCCGCTCATTCGTTTTGTAGCCTCATGGCGTGGCGTTTTCAATCGTTTGATGATGAAGGATAATAACCCTGAAGCCATCAAAAAAATGCTCGCACAAGCCGATGCGGCCCGCAAAGCATTCTTAGAAAGTGAAAATAAAAAAAGCGATCAAAATATCTTGGCTACAGCGCTTAGCATGTTTAATAGCGATGTAGACCCAAGCTTGCACCCGAAAGATTTCTATGCCAACTTATTTGCCAAATACAGTAGCATTGAAACCAATCCTTACAAACAATTTGCTGCCGACGTATTTGAAAATACGATGGTGTTCGACGATGCTAAATGGAAGGTTTTTGTAGAAAAGCCAACTGCCGATGCTATTGCCAACGACCCTGCCTATAAAGTAGCTAATGCATTTGTGGTAGAGTATGCCACCAAAGTAGCACCGAAGTATCAAGAGTTCATGGAGAAAAATGCCGAATTAGGTCGTTTGTACCTGAAAGGTATCATGCAAATGAACCCCGAAAAAGTGGCCAAAATGTATCCCGATGCCAATTTCACTATGCGTACCAGCTACGGTAATGTTAAGAGCTATCAACCTAAAGATGCTGTAACGTACGACTATGTTTGTACGCTCGATGGTACTTTAGCGAAGTATGTACCAGGCGATTACGAATTCGATTTGCCACAAAAGTTCGTTGATTTGGTAAAGGCAAAAGATTACGGTCAGTACGCCGATCCAAAGCGTAAAGATGTTGTGGTAACCTTTATTACCACCAACGATATTACGGGCGGTAATAGTGGTAGCCCGGTATTAAATGCCAATGGCGAGCTCATTGGTTTGGCCTTCGATGGTAACTACGAAGCCTTGAGCCATAAAATTGCTTTCGATAGCAATCTTAACCGTACTATTTGTGTAGATGCTCGCTATGTGTTGTGGTGCATCGAAAAATTAGGCGGTGCCAAGCATATTATCGACGAGTTGAAGATTGTTAAATAACAACACAAGTACACTACAACGAAAAAAGGTTGGCTTAAAAGCCAACCTTTTTTATTAAAGATACCTTGCGGTAAATGTGGGTATAACCTTACGGTAAATGAAAAAACAATATCAATGCTCTGATAATTTGGTTTTGTTATTAGCACGAGCCGCATAAGCTAAAATACTTGCAACCGATTTTTTGCGAGGTTTTCTCAACGGCTGTTCCGATAGTAGTTGCTTACTTTCTTGAATGATGCTTATTTTTTCTCTAAGAACCCAGTTGGTGGTCAATTCTTTTTCCAGCAAGCGAGCCATAGCAGGGGGTAAGTTATTATACACGTACATAATAAGCTGCTCTGTGTTGAAATGCTTCATAATTCAGCAGTTTGGCAAGGCTTAAAAATCGTTAGTTAAAGTTGCAGGGCACAACCATTTAACGTGTTAGGTGGCTTTTATATTGTACAACGTGTATAAAGTACGTGATTTATTTACCGGAAGGTGTTTCGAGAATGAAAATATCTTCATTCGGGCGCTTCATATACAGCTGTTCTCTGGCATATTTCTCAATAGCGGCTGGGCTGTTTTGTAATTCGTTCAGCTCTTTTTGGGTTTTAGCAATCTCTTTTTCGTAGAAGGCCTTCTTTTCTAGTAGTGCTTCTAGCTCTTGTTGGCGTTCTCGCTGTGTGAAAAAGTCGTTTCTATCAAAAAATAAGATACTTGCCAGAAATATTCCGGTAGCAATCAAGTATTTATTTCTGATGATATGGAAGAGCTGTTTAAGCTTCATATTGTGGCTCTAAGTAAGTGATATCCGTAGTTACAGCTATTGTAGGTGTATAATTTTTACGTAAGTAGGTAAGGTTATACACAAGGTGTATTGCGGGCTTCACAATGCCATAACATAACATTTATGGGCTTTTGCACGGCAAATCTGTACCTTTGCCGCCAATTTTACCCAAAACCAAGCTTTTTTGGTGTGGGTTTGAGCAAAGTAATTGATATGAATATTCGCAACATTGCCATTATCGCCCACGTAGACCATGGCAAAACAACCCTGGTAGATAAAATCTTACACACGGCTAAGGTATTCCGTGAAAACCAGGAAACAGGTGACCTCATCATGGATAGTAATGATCTAGAACGTGAAAGAGGCATCACTATTTTTAGTAAAAACGCAGCTGTAGAATACAAAGGCGTTAAAATCAACGTAATTGATACCCCGGGCCACGCCGACTTTGGTGGCGAGGTTGAACGTGTGTTGAAAATGGCAGATGGTGTTATTCTTCTAGTGGATGCTTTTGAAGGGCCTATGCCTCAAACACGCTTTGTGCTTCAAAAGGCATTGCAACTTAACCTTAAGCCTATTGTAGTTATCAATAAAGTAGATAAGCCAAGCTGTCGCCCCGATGAGGTGCACGACGCCGTATTTGAGCTTTTCTTTAACCTCGATGCTACAGAAGAGCAATTAGATTTCCCAACATATTACGGTTCTGGTAAAAATGGCTGGTTCAACGATAGCTTAACACCTTGTGAAGATATCACACCATTAATGGATGGTATTGTGAAGCATGTGCCACCACCAACAGTGGCAGAAGGTACGTTACAGTTACAAATTACATCGTTAGATTATTCTTCTTTCTTAGGGCGTATTGCTGTGGGTAAGGTTACCCGTGGTAGCATTACCGAAAACCAACCTATCAGCTTAGTACGTGGCGATGGTAGTATTAAGAAAACACGTGTACGTGAATTGTATGTGTTTGAAGGTATGGGTAAGAAAAAGGTTACTACCGTTAATTGCGGCGATTTATGTGCCGTAGTAGGTATTGAAGATTTCTCTATTGGCGATACCATTGCCGATTTTGAAAATCCGGAGGCGTTGCCTATTGTAAGCGTAGACGAACCTACCATGAACATGACCTTCAGCATTAACAACTCACCCTTCTTTGGTAAAGATGGTAAGTTTGTTACGAGCCGTCACTTACGTGATCGTTTGATGAAGGAAACAGAAAAAAACCTTGCCTTACGCGTAGTAGATACCGATGCC
>DMPB01000208.1:5096-5287 GCA_003456175.1 Chitinophagaceae bacterium
TTGATTGAAACCATGCGTAGAGAAGGATACGAACTTACCGTAGGTCAGCCACAAGTAATTGTGAAAGAAATAGATGGCAAAAAATGTGAGCCTTACGAAAACTTGGTGGTAGATGTACCTCAAGAATTTGCCAGTAAGGTGATTGATTTGGTTACCCGTCGCAAAGGCGAAATGCATGTGATGGAAACCAA
>DMPB01000208.1:5511-5853 GCA_003456175.1 Chitinophagaceae bacterium
GAAATGCATGTGATGGAAACCAAAGGCGAAATGCAACACCTAGAGTTTGAAATACCGAGCCGTGGTTTAATTGGCTTGCGTACACAAATGCTTACTGCTACCACCGGCGAAGCAGTAATGGCACATCGTTTTACAGAATATAAGCCTTGGAAAGGCCCAATTCCGGGCCGTAACAATGGTGTATTAATTGCTAAAGAAGCAGGTACTACCACGGGCTACTCACTTGATAAATTACAAGATCGTGGTGTGTTTTTTGTAGACCCAGGAGAAGAAGTATACAAAGGCATGATTATCGGCGAAAACAATAAACCTGGCGATTTAGTGGTGAATAGTAACGAAGGC
>DMPB01000208.1:6079-6344 GCA_003456175.1 Chitinophagaceae bacterium
AAGGCAAAAAGCTTACCAACATGCGTGCTAGCGGTAGCGATGCGGCAACCAACATTGCTCCTAAAACATTGATGACACTCGAAGAATGTATGGAGTATATTCAGTTCGATGAGTGTATTGAGGTAACGCCAAACTTCATTCGTATGCGTAAAAGCATTCTCGATGAAGAAGAACGTAAGAAGCAAGCAAAACGTATGGCTGCAGAAGCGGTATAATATTTACCGTAAGGTACCAATGTATATAAGCCACCGAAAGGTGGCTTTTT
>DMPB01000033.1:0-813 GCA_003456175.1 Chitinophagaceae bacterium
AGCACACAACGCAGTAAAAATAACAGCGAACTATACCTTGCCGCTAAAGGTGTGTTTGGATTAGACTATAAGATTCAAGGAGCACCTATTAATTTGGCACTAGATTTTAACCCGCAGCTTCGCTTAACACAAAATACCGACTTTGACTTTTATGCAGGCTTTGCATTTAGGTTCGCATTTTAGAAGAACTAATACCTTACGGTAAATGAAAAGCCATGTGTTGCTACATGGCTTTTTTGATGCCAACCAATTTGTACTTAGTGTGTTATACACGTATGCTTACGCAAGAACAAATAGATAGAATCATTGAAATGGCGTGGGAAGATAGAACCCCTTTTGAAGCCATTGAATTTCAGTTCGGTTTAAATGAATCGGCAGTAATTGCATTAATGCGTACACACATGAAAGCAAGTAGCTTTAAGATGTGGCGTAAGCGAACCAATGGCCGTTCTACCAAACATTTTAAACTTCGAAGTGCTGATGTAGATCGCTTTAAATGCACTCGTCAACGAACGATTAGCTTAAACAAAATAAGTAAGCGTTAGCATCATTTACTGTAATGCTTCTTTTTTCTACTCCATTGCTGCATTAACGCCATTGCTTCTGCGCCAGTAAGTTGTTGCGCTGAATAATGACCAGCTTGTTCCTTTTGCCGAAAGGCTTCATACAAAGTGATGGCACATGCAACAGAAATATTTAAGCTCTGTACCATACCAACTTGAGGTATGATAAAATTACCATCGCAATGTTGTAATAATGTTTCACTTACACCTTTATGCTCATTGCCAAAAACCAAAGCTACCCTTTCGGTAC
>DMPB01000033.1:1039-2678 GCA_003456175.1 Chitinophagaceae bacterium
CCTTTCGGTAAAATTGATATCGTACACACTTATAGCATTGGATGCTAAATGTGTAGCAAAGAGTTTATCGTACCGTTCTTTTACAACATTTACGCAAGTAGCTACATCAGTGAATTGATGTATGGTAAGCCATTTCCAAGCACTACCACTGCTTTTTCGTCCCCATACTTTATGCAAGCCAATATCGGTATTGAGTATGAAAATTTCTTTTATACCAATGGCATCACATGTACGCATTACAGCGCTTACGTTTCTGCTATCATGCACATTCTCGAGTATTACGGTAAGATTATTTTGCCTTAAGGCAATGGCTTGTTCTAAGCGTTGCTTGCGTTCTTCTGTCATACTATTTTTTCCATTCGAAATAAAAAGTACTACCTACGCCTAATTCACTCTCTACCCAAATACGCCCGCCTTGTTCTTCAACCGTCATTTTAAGGATGTTTAAGCCGATGCCAGTACTACTATCTTGCGAACTAGTATTGTTGGTTGTTGTGAATAAATCGAACACTTTGGCTTTATCTTTTGGCGAAATACCCGGACCATTGTCTCTCACAAAAAACTCATATAAATCGCCTTTGTCTGTACAGCCAATTTCAACGAGTCCGCTAGGCTTGTTATTGTACTTTACCGCATTACTTATCAAATTCTGAAATACCTGCTGTAACTTAATACGAGAGCATTGCACTGAAGGCAAATCGGTTACAATAGCAATATGAATGTGTTTAGGTGGAAAAGTGAGGTAAGCAATTTGCTGTACCAAATCGTTCACATCAACTGTTTCGATGGTTTGTTGTGTAAGACTTAACTTACTATACTCTAAGATTGATGCAATCATATGAGCTAAATGATTGCTAGCTTGCGACAGCATTTCGATATTGTTCTGCAATTCAGGATTGGCAACAATAACAGGGTCGTCTTCCAGTAAACTCAACATAGTAATGATACCTGATAGCGGACTTTTTAAATCGTGAGACACCGTGTACGTAAATCTTTCGAGCTGCTTGTTGATACGCTCTACTTGAGCAAGCGTATCTTTTAAATCTTTTTGATAGAAATATAGTTTTTCAAACACAGCTACTTTAGCCTGCGTAACACGTATATCTAACGGCTTTTGCAAATAATCAACTGCACCTTCTTCAAAGCCCTTCATTACATACTGCTCTTCTCTATTGATTGCCGTTACAAATATGATAGAAATATCTTTTGTTTTGTTGTTACTCTTTAGTAGTCGAGCCACTTCAAAACCATCCATTTCTGGCATTTGTACATCGAGCATAATCAACCCAATTTTTTCGTTCTTAAGGGCATGCTTTAATGCTTCATTACCAGAAGTTGCTTTTAGAAAAACTCTGTTAGGAGCCTCTAACATTTCTTCTAGTAATAGTAAATTTTCTGGTCGATCATCTACCAAAAGAATTGTAAAATCTGATGTTTGTATTGGCTCCATAAAATGTGATTACAATTGTGATAATAAATTTCGGATGTATAAAGTAAGATCTGTTGGTGAGAGCTGTTGGATATCGGGCATCAAAGCAATTGCCGCTTCGGGCATAGCAGTGAAAGCTGCTGTTGCTAATGATTGTACGAGTACGGTTCCTCCAGCTTCCTTTATTTTTAGTAACCCTAAAGCACCATC
>DMPB01000033.1:2930-3106 GCA_003456175.1 Chitinophagaceae bacterium
AAAGCACCATCGCTATTTGCACCACTTAATAATATGGCAGTACAATTTTTACCGTAAGTGTATCCGGCAGATTCAAAACTAACATCTATTGCAGGTCGACTATGGTGCACAAGTTCTGAAACATCTAAACTCACACTACCATCTTGCTCAAAAAGCAAATGATATTTTTGTGGCGC
>DMPB01000033.1:3333-16343 GCA_003456175.1 Chitinophagaceae bacterium
ACGATATTTTTGTGGCGCCAGGTATATGTTACCATTGCATAGGCACTCTTTATCTTCAGGCTCTCTCACTTGATGTTGCGAAGGTTTTTGAGAAAGTACATCATGCAATGCACTTGGTATATTTTTAGGTCGGTGTATCACTAGAATAATGGCTGCATTGAACTGGGCAGGCAATGCATTAACAATAGCCTTGATTACAACCAAGCTACCAGCAGAGCCGCCGATTACAATAATATGGTTAGGCAATTGATGCATCAGGTTTTTCTACGATATATTTTTTGAGGAATACTCACAACATCAAACTCTGGTTTAATGGTTGAGAAAAGTAAGCTTTCTCTTGCACCAATAGCTAAGAACCCTAAAGATGAAAGACTTCTATAAAATAACTGGTATACTTTATTTTGAAGTTCACGGTTAAAATATATCATCACATTACGGCAACAGATTAGTTGAAACTCGTTGAATACGCCATCGGTTACCAAATTATGTGTAGAGAAAACAATATTCTTACGTAAATCTTTATTGATTAATACATTATCGTAACGAGCAGTGTAATAAGACGAAAAATCTTGCAAGCCACCACTTTGTAAATAATTAGCTGTATAATCTTTCATAGCTTTCAATGGAACAAATCCCTGCTTTGCTTTTTCAATACTACCAGCGTTGATATCTGTAGCATAAATGATGCTTCTAGAAAGCAAGCCAGCTTCGTGTAATACAATACACATGCTAAACACTTCTTCGCCAGTTGCACAACCCGGATGCCAAATTTTTATGATAGGATATGAAGCTAATACTGGAAGAACTTTTTCCCGTAATTCTTTGTAAAAAAGTGGGTCACGGAACATCTCAGTAACCTTCACCGTAATGGTTTCTAGGAAGAACGGAAAGAAACTTGGGTTATTGATTAATTGATGCTTCAACTCAAAGAAGCTATCTAACTTAGCAATGTCACACACACGTTGTACCCTTCGCGTAAAGGAAGCCATCGCATAATTAGAAAAATCGTATCCATATTGCTGTTGAATTACAGCAACAATTTCAGACACTTCTTCTATGGTTAATTTTAGTTGACTCACAAAATCACAATTAATTTTTACTGTGATAACCACACACGCATTAATGATAACAATTTATTATTATCTACAGGCTTTGTAATATAGTCTGATGCTCCTGCTTCAATACATTTTTCTCGGTCGCCCGTCATTGCTTTTGCCGTAAGGGCTATCATGGGTAGATTATTGAATTGTTGCATGGCTCTAATACGACGCATAGCTTCATAACCATCCATTTCAGGCATCATGATATCCATTAATACTAATTCGATATCGCTGTGTTGTAGTAGCATGTCGATAGCTTCTTTACCATCGTTGGCTGTATATACTTGCATTTGATGCTCTTCTAACAAAGTTGTTAGCACAAATACATTACGCATATCGTCATCAACTACTAAAATTCTGCGTTTCGCTAAAGTTTGAAAATCGTCGAGTACAGGTGCAGCGGAATTAGCAAATTTTAAATTAGTTTGATCAACCTCTTGTACTTTATGAAGAAACAGTTCTAACTCATCCATTAACCGATCTTTACTCTGGCTACTTTCACGAATAATTACGTTACTAATTTTCTTTAATTGTAATTCATCTGTAGAAGAAATATCACCATCAAGATAAATGATTACTGGTACTACTTTAGTATCTGGATGTTGTTGCAATTCTTGCAGACTCTTAATGCCTTTTTCGATATCATTACCAATGTCTGCGATGATACAATCAAACAATTCATCTTTAGCCAACTCAATAGCTACTTTGACAGACTTCGCATAAGTACAAACAGCTTCTACATGTCGGCTATCGAATAAGCCTTTCAAAGATTCGCCCGTTAACGATTCACCTGCTATTACAAGTACCTTCTTGATATTGCCTTGTAATTTCCTACGAATTAAGTTAAAAGCCATTTCAAGATCAGCTTTTTGTACTGGCTTTTTAAGATATGCTAAAGCTCCACCTGCAGCAAGCTTGGCTTCGTCGGCTGCCGAAATAATATGTACTGGAATATGTTTTGTAGTGTCTTCTTGTTTGAGCAATCGAATAATGTTCCAACCATCTAGTACAGGCAACTGCATATCAAGAATGATAGCTGAAGGTTTATAGCTTTTAGCATAATACAAACCTTCATCGCCTTGTAATGCTACAATAGTTTTGTATCCTTTATTTCTGGCAAACTCGTTTAGAATACTTGCAAATGAAAAATCATCTTCGATGATCAACATTACTTTATCGCCTGGTTTTACAATACTTCTATCGTCTTTAATTACTGTTTGCAAAGGAATAACAGAAGGGTCTAACACAAAAGCTTCAGCAACACTTGTATCGTTGTTATGTACACCAATATTAGGTAATACTTCACTCACATTTACCGGAAGGTATAACGTAAAAATACTACCCTCGCCATCTTTACTTTCTAAACGCAATTCGCCACCTAACATACGTATCAATTCTCTACTGATGGATAATCCTAAGCCAGTACCGCCATACTTACGACTAGTGCTTCCATCGGCCTGTTGAAATGCTTCGAAGATCAATTGCTGCTTATCGGCTGGAATTCCAATACCTGTATCCTTTACCTCAAAAGCTATTATTTGTTTTGCTTCTTTAAGGGTTGCTGCAGTAGGAATAAAATTACTTGGCGAGAAAATATTCAGTGATACAGCACCACCCTTAGGTGTAAACTTAAAGGCGTTGCTAAGTAAGTTTTTAATTATTTGCTCAACACGTTGTTGATCGGTTATAATTTGTTCTGAAATACCACTTGCAACATTTACTGTAAAGCTAACCTGCTTTTCTTGCGATACCACATCGAACATACTACGCATGTTAATAGTGATATGCTGTAGTAATACTTTTTCTGCATGTATTTCTACCTTTCCTGCTTCTATTTTACTCAAGTCTAATATATCATTAATCAAATTAAGCAAGTCGCTACCACTCTTATGAATGATATTAGCATATTCAATTTGCTTATCATTTAAATTTTTAGCTTTATTTTCTGAAAGCAGCTTAGCAAGAATTAAAACACTGTTCAAAGGGGTTCTTAATTCGTGGCTCATGTTGGCTAAGAACTCACTCTTATACCTGCTTGCAGCCTCTAATTCTCTTGCTTTTTGAGATAATGTTTGTCGAGCAATTTCAACAGCCTCATTACGCTCTTCTAACTCGGCATTAATTTGTCGCAATTCTTCTTCTTGCACCTTCAATTCTTCTTCTGAAGATTGTAATATTTGAGCTTGCTTTTGTAGCTCTTCGTTGGCTCGTTTTAAATTATGCTGCTGTTGTTCTAAAAACTCTTTTTGAAATTGTACTTGCGTTAATAGTTTAGTTACACTATCGGCCGCTAATCGACTATGTATAGCTACCGATAAATGATTACTAATCATTTGTAAAAAGCGCTTTTCTTGTTCGCTAAAGCTTCCAAAGCTTACCAACTCAACAACACCTTTCAATTCTCCATTCAACCAAAGAGGCATGTAAGCTAATTCTCCGGGTGCACCAAAGCCACTTGCGGTTTGTAAGTGCCAATATTCTTTAGGTACATCTTTTACTACCAACACATCTTTTTGTTGAGCTGCAGCACCAACCATACCTTCACCTATAGATAGCGTCATTTTTTTGGTACCTGGCAATGCGTAACCTGCAGTAAGTTTCAACTTTTTAATATCATCATCATATAAATACAAAGCACCAGCCGGCAACTGATTGTAATGAATGATGGCAGTGATAATTCTGTTGGCTAATTCAGAGGTACTCTTAACATCTTGCATTTGTGTATTAATTTCACTCAAGCCTGTTAACAACCAGTTTTTCTCCTCTGTTAAGCTGTTCACTTTCGCCAATTCATCAATACTTGCTTGCAAGCGTAACCCTGCTCTATACCTACTTTTAAAAGCTTGAATAACAGTGTTAATCAAAAGCAATACCACCATCATTAACAAGCTTACACCTGTAATAAGTACTGTTTTAGATTGTGTAACACTTTGCTCTGTTCTTGCTTTTCTAATAACTAGTAATCTATCTTCGTTAGATTTTACCTTTTCGAATAAACTATATACAGCATTTAATCTCGATTCTTCTTCTGTTACAATTTGTTGCAGTTGCGCTTGTGTAATACCCGCAGTAACCTTACCATCGGCATTCCAATACGTGAACACATTATGAATACTATCTTCAATACTTTGTGCATGCATCATTTGCGTGGGATTATCCGCTAGCAACTCTTTTAATGCAACCAATGCCGGTGGTATTGCAGCATCGCCTTTGGTGTACATCGTCATGTACGATGGATTACCCGTAATGGCAAATGCCCTTCTGGCTCCACGCATTTGTAATAAATTATACCTGATATCTCTCAGCTTCATCAGTACACGCTGAGAGTGATCTACCAACGACGATTCTTTAGCTTGTTGTTCTACCGAGTACACACTCATAAACCCAACCACCAAAACCAACAATACGGCTAATATCAAGCCTCCATATAGCCGCACCGAAAGTGTATTTTTCATACTGTAAGAATTAAGTAAAACTGCTGGAAAGATAGTTTTTACCATGCCCATTTCAAATTATAAAAGCTATTTTTCCACTCAACAATATATTTACGTAAGTATTACATTTTATTTCATAATATCGAGAAAAAGAAACACATGCTTCAGAAAGTTGTATATGCCGCAGCAATTGTGTTCGGCTTTAGTACGTTACACAGCTGCAATAATAATCAAGATAAGCCCGATGCCCTTGCGGTAAATATGGATACAACCATACACCCTGGCAACGATTTTTTTGCTTACGCCAATGGTGGTTGGATTAAAAACAATCCGATTCCTGGGGAACAAAGCAGTTGGGGTATTGGCAACCTAGTAATTGAAGAAAATCTGAAACGACTCAGAACCATCAATGAAACTGCTGCTGCTAAACCCGCTACAACAGGAACACCGGAGCAAAAAATTGGTGATTTCTGGAAGGCTGCTATGGACAGTTCAAGCATTGAACAAAGAGGCTTAAGCGATGTACAGCCTTACTTCCAGCAAATAGAAGCAGCGAACAATACCAATGCTATTGTACAACTCATGGCTAAGTTTCAAACCATTGGAGTAGGCACTTTAGTAGGAAGCTATATTGGTCAAGATGATATGAACAGCGAGGTAATGGCACTTAAGTTTTGGCAAAGTGGTCTTTCTTTACCTGAAAGGGAATATTACCTTAAAACAGATAGCACAAGTAAGGCAATTCTCACGGGTTTCAGCAAGTATATTTCTGCCTTGCTCACTCTTACGGGCAAAAATGAAAGCGATGCAACAGCACATGCAACTGCTATTGTACAACTAGAAACAAAACTTGCCAAGGTTCATCGAACATTAGCAGATCAGAGAGACCCATACAAGAACTACAACAAACTAGGTATACAAGCTTTTTATAAACTTGCTGGTGATTTTCCCATGGAGGGGTACTTAACCACATCGGGATTACCTAGCAATATTGATAGTGTAATTGTAGGACAACCTGAATATTATGCCAGCTTAGCAAAGCTGCTGAGCGAAACCCCTTTGCCAATTTGGAAATCGTACCTGCAATTTCAATTGCTCGATGCATATGCTGAAGCATTACCCGATGTATACAGCAGCACCAAATTTGAATTCACCAAGCTGTTGAATGGTGCCAAATTACGTAAGCCTCGTTGGAAGAGAGTTCTAAGCAATGAAGAACGCATTATGGGTGAATTATTAGGACAGCTTTTTGTAAAAGAATATTTTAATGAAAAAGCAAAGCAACGTTATGAGAACCTTGTACAAGCCATTAAACTTGCACTAAAGAACCGCATAGCAAAGCTAGATTGGATGAGTGATAGCACTAAGCAAAAAGCTTATGCCAAGCTTGCTAGTATGAAACAAAAGGTGGGGTATCCTGACCAATGGAAAGATTTTTCTAGCCTCGCAATTGTACCAGATAGTTATTTTAAAAACATGGTTTCGGGTAATACCTTTTGGTGGAAGTACAATCTCAATAAGCTAGGCAAGCCAGTAGATAGAAATGAGTGGGAAATGAATCCGCAAGAATACAACGCTTATTATAACCCAAGTAATAATGAAATTGTATTACCGGCCGGTATCTTTACCGTACCTGGGTACAGAGATGAAGAACTAGATGATGCATTGGTATATGGTTATGCAGGCGCTAGCACTATTGGTCATGAAATTACTCATGGCTTCGATGATCAAGGCCGCCAGTTCGATGCTAAAGGCAACCTCACCAATTGGTGGACTGCCAAAGACGAAGCAGCATTTAACAGTAGAGCGCAGGTAATGGTACAGCAGTTCAGTCAATTTACTGTAGTAGATACGTTTAAAATTAATGGCAGCGCTACACTGGGTGAGAATATAGCAGATTTAGGTGGTGTGCTTTTAGGTTGGGATGCTTTTCAGCTAACAGAACAATACAAGACTAACAAGCCCATTGCGGGCCTCACGCCACAACAACGCTATTTCTTGGGTTACAGCCTTGGCTGGCTTGGCCACAGCACACAAGAAAGCTTACGTAATCAAGTATTATCTGATGTACATAGTCCAGCAAAGTTCAGAGTGAACGGGCCATTTGTAAGTGTAGATGCATTTTACGATGTATTTAAAATAACACCACAACATACCATGTTTGTAGCTCCCGAAAAGCGTGTTCGTATTTGGTAGTAAGTTGTTATCACATTTACAATAATGGGGCGGCCTTTGGCCGCCCCATTATTGTAATGCATCTTACTTTACTTACGTAAATAAAACGCAGAGCAACATATTAAACATGTTTCCAAATTTTATTAACTGATGCTACAATAGCTTCAACAGGTTGTAACTGCATACACTTGAAATGTCCTTTAGGGCATTGCTTGTATCCGATTTTACTGCATGGTCTACAGTTAATATCAGGCACTTCAAATAAGGCATTTGCTACTTCAGCATTACCATAATATGGTCCCATACCAAAGGCAGGAACTGTATTACCCCATATACTAATAATTGGTTTTTTGAAAGCTGCAGCAATGTGCATTAATCCTGTATCGTGTGTTACTATAACCTTAGCTTGTTGCACCAAACTTGCACTCTCGTGTAGTTTAAACTTACCACAAGCATTGAATATTTTCTCTTGATTAATATCGGCTAATAATTGTCCGTTCACCGCATCTTCTGGTCCACCTAATAGTACAATAGGTTGTTCAATTGCAGCACACAAAGCTTCTAATTTGCTTAGAGGCAACTGCTTTGTTGCTAGTGCGGCACCAATTACTAATCCTACATAGCCATTATGATGTGTAGCTGGCAATTTATCGATGCTAACTTTAGCTTCATCGGGTATAAAATAATCGAGCCCTTGCATATCGTTGCTTACACCTATAGCTTCGGCTGTAGCTAAATATCTATCTACAATATGAATGGCTGGTAAGCGATTGATTTTAAAGTTGGTAAGCAACCATTTTTCTACATTCAACTTATTAAAACTATATGCCTTTGCTTTGAGTGCTCGCTTTACTTTTAAAGTTCTAAGATTATGATGCAAATCGATCACAACATCAAAAGCTTCTTGTTTCAATGTTTCTAGTAGCGACCAATCGCTACCCAACCCCCATACTTTTGAAACATAAGGATTTGGTGCTATGATGCTTACAAAAGATTGCTTTGTAAGAAAATGCACTTCGGCATTCGGCACTTGCATTTTTATACAACGTATCACTGGCGTTGTTAAAACAATATCGCCGATAGATGAAAAACGTATGATTAAAATTTTAGGCATGTGCGTCAACATTTGCCGTAAGGCCTACCAATTAATGTTCTACAAAGTTCAAATCTTTGTGAAAGGTTTCTTTACTCGTTGCAGCTGCAACAACTGCTATTAACATTACAATCATACCTGTAACCATGGCTCCCGTAATAAAAGGATCACTATTAGGAAACCACTGATGCAAAAATCCGTTTTCGGTGCGAAGCCATTTGAAGAGTGGCAGAATGAAAATACTAAGTAAGCCACGCACCATATTAGGTATTGTAGTAGTAGCTGTTGCACGAATATTAGTACCAAATTGCTCTGCTGCCATAGTTACAAAAATGGCCCAGAAGCCTGTACCAAAGCCTAATCCGGCACATACCCAATACATTGCTTGTGCAGAACCCTGCCATAATGCATGAAAAAATAATGCCATGAAAATTAGCGTAATACTGTAAAATACATATAACGCTTGTTTTCTACTTTTTAACCCATGGCTCACTACACCAATTACAATATCGCCAATAGAAATAGAAGCATAGGCATACATAACAGCCTTACCGCTATCTACCGCTTCAGTAATACCAAAATGCTTGGCAAATTCGCTACTAAAAGTAACCAATACACCTATCACAAACCAAGTTGGCAACCCAATACATATAGATTTTATGTAACGTATAAACAACTCCTTACGAGTAAAAAACATAAAGAAATTACCACGCTTAACGGCTTGCTTTTTAACATGATGGAACATGCCACTTTCAAACACCGATATACGCATAAACAATAAGAGTATGCCCATACCGCCTCCTATAAAGTAACAGATACGCCAATCGAAAAACTCTTTACAGAAATAAGCCAATACAGCACCGCTCAAGCCAATGCCAGCTACTAAACTTGTAGCTAAGCCTCGCTTTTCTTTAGGTGTTAATTCACTAACTAAAGTGATACCTGCACCCAATTCGCCAGCTAAGCCAATACCAGCAATAAAACGTATCCATGCATACTGATCTACGGTTTGCACAAAACCATTACCAATATTAGCCAAAGAGTATAACAGAATACTTCCAAACAATACGCTCAAGCGACCTTTTTTATCCCCTAAAACGCCCCACAAAATACCTCCAATCAGTAAACCCAGCATTTGCATGGTGATGATATGTTCACCATCTGTTAGCAAGCCTTCATCGCTCAAGCCTAAACTTTTTAAACTAGGCACACGAATAATACTGAACAGCAATAAATCGTATATATCTACAAAGTAGCCAAGCGCAGCAACCACAAGTGGAATGCTCAGCAACTTGTGGTTCTGATGGTTGTGATGTGAGGCAGTCATAAAGCAATCGGTTGTTTTGGTAATACGTACTATTTAGGTATGATGCTCTTTGGTTTTGCCGAAAAGCATTTTATATACAACAGGGGCTGTTGTAACCAACACAATAGCTAACACAATAATTTCTAAATGCTTACGCAAATCAAGATCAAATTGATTTAAGATAAACTTATACAAAAAATGGCCAGCAAAAATCATACTTACTACCCAAGCAATACAGCCAACAATATTGTAGAACATGAACTTTTTACGATCCATTTGAACAATACCTGCAATAATGGGTGCGAATGTTCTTACAATGGGCAGAAAACGTGCAAAAATGATAGCACCACCACCGTGTTTTTCATAAAACTCTTTTGCTTGGTATAAATATTTTTTCTTATAAAAAAAAGAATCTTTGCGTTGAAATAAATATGGTCCACTTTTACGCCCAAACCAATAGCCTACACTATTCCCCACCACACCAGCGAACGTAATCAATGCTACAATTACAATCAGGTTAATCCACTCTCCCTCTATACCTGCTAAGCCGATAGTTTTAAAAAACTCTACACCCAAGTTACCACTGTAAATACCAGCTACAAATAACAAACTATCGCCTGGTAAAAAGAACCCAGCAAATAACCCTGTTTCGGCAAATACGATAAATAACAATAAAAACAAACCTCCATTAACGATGTAATACATTGGGTTCACAAGATCCTTCCAAGTGAACACTTTATTTACCGTAAGGGTAGCATTTGTTCTTACATCGCTAGCAACAAAACTAGCTGCCTCGTGTAATGCATCTTTTACGGCAATACTATCTACGCCTGTTAGGTTAATGGTTGCAGCACCACTTTCATTGGTGGTAGCAGTAGTGCCTTGCGGTAAAAGTTGAATCGTAGCGTTCGCCACCGGATTTTCATACTGATTTTGCAAACGGATGGTAAGTGTATCTGTTTTTGCTTGAGCCCAACTACATACAACAGTTATTACCAAAAAAATAGTACAGAAGAAAGACTTCATAAGTTGCTTTAATTAATCTACAATTTGAATTTCACTAATGTGCATGATGCACTGCAGCACCACCATCGTGTTCTAGCGCACCTTCCCACTTGCTAACAACAGCAGTTGCTAGTGCATTACCCACCACATTGGTTGCAGTTCTAAACATATCACAAAAGTGATCGATGGGCAAAATAAGCGCTACGCCAATAGCAGGAATGTTAAACATGCTACAAGTTGCCAATACCACTACTAAACTTGCTCTCGGTACACCTGCAATACCTTTACTAGTTAGCATGAGTACAAGTAGCATTGTAAGCTGTGTTCCTAAATCGAGTGGTACGTTGTAAGCTTGTGCAATGGCAAGACTAGCGAATGTCATATACATCATACTACCATCGAGGTTGAAACTATAACCAAGTGGTAGAATAAAGCTTACAATTTTATCTTTACAACCAAAACGTACCAATTCTTCTGTGAGCTTTGGAAATACAGCCTCGCTGCTTGTTGTAGTAAATGCAATTAAAAGCGGACTGCCAATACGTTTGAAAAGTGTTATCAATCGGTTGCCAAGAATTAAATATCCAACTGTTAATAAAATCAGCCATAACAAGGCAATACCTAATAAGAAATACGCGAAATAAATGAAGTAAAATTGAAAAATACCTAGGCCGCGTAAAGCTACCACACTGCACAATGCACCGAACACACCTACAGGTGCAACATTCATTACATAACCCACCATTTTTAATACTACATGGCTTACTACATCTAAAGCTTTAATTAACGGCTTGGCATGGTCGCCCATAGATGCAGTAGCTACACCAAACAATACACTAAATACCACCAACTGAAGTATTTCGTTGGTAGCCATAGCCTCTACCACACTTTTGGGAATAACGTGCTCAATGAATTTTTGTAAACTAAACTCTGTTGTTTTAGCCATTAAATCTGCTACACCGGCCTTATCGCCTTGATTCATCTCAATGTAATGGCCTGGTTGAAACACATTTACCAAAACCATTCCTAATAATAAGCTTACTAGCGATGCGGTAATAAACCATAACATGGCCTTACCGCCAACACGACCGACTGCCTTTAAATCGCCAAGTTTCGCAATACCTACCACCAGCGTACTGAAAACTAATGGGGCAATAATCATTTGTACCAGACGAATGAAAATATTACCTAACAGCTTAATCTTAGGAGCAAAAGCGTCTATAAAACTGGCACTTGCCTGTGTATGAATCATGTATCCAATTCCCATGCCCGCGAACATGGCAAGTAGAATGTATAGCGTTAATCTATTTTTTCGTTGTGGCTTGTGCGAATGCGTTTGTGCAGCAATGTCCATACTAAAGCACTAATACGTGAATGAATGCACGCAATATAAGCATGTATTGGCACTAGCAGCCGTATAAAACTTAAAACGTTACAACACTAGTACGCACACTACAAGCGTTCGCCATGTTGGCTCCAATCTAGCCCATCTTTCTCTTCTACTTCTGATACACGCAGCGGTGTAATTAAGTCTGTAATTTTAAGTAACAGAAAGGTACCACCAAAAGCAAAAACACTCACCGCTAACATAGCTAGCACATGTACTGTGAACAGCTTGGTGTTCCCAAAAATTAACCCATCATTCACTACAAGTCCGTTGATATTATGATGTGCGAATACGCCTGTTAGCAACATGCCAACAATACCGCCCACACCATGGCAGGGGAATACATCTAAAGTGTCGTCAATATTGGTTCTAGTACGCCACTCCACCATCATATTACTAACGATACTACTAGCGATACCCACCACCAAAGAATGCGGAATACTAATAAAACCTGCTGCAGGTGTAATAGCTACCAAGCCTACCACCGCACCAATACAAGTACCCATAGCACTTGGCTTACGGCCTCTAATAGCATCAAAAATAACCCATGTAAATGCCGCCGCCGCTGACGCTGTTGTAGTGGTAGCCAATGCAGTTGCAGCCAAATTATTAGCACCAAAAGCACTGCCAGCATTAAATCCAAACCAACCAAACCACAACAAACCAGTACCAAGCAGCACATAGGTAATACGAGCCGGATGATGCCCAGGCATACTTCGTCCTTTTAAATAAATAGCACTCGCCAATGCAGCCCAACCAGCACTCATGTGCACTACTGTACCACCTGCAAAATCGAGCACGCCCCACTTCGCCAAAATACCATTCGGATGCCAAGTGGCATGTGCTAGCGGACTATAAATAAAAATGCTAAACAACACTATGAATAACAGATAACTCGTAAAACGAATACGCTCGGCAAATGCCCCTGTTATTAAAGCAGGCGTAATAATGGCAAACTTCAACTGATAAAATGCGAACAACAACAACGGAATAGTTGGTGCCAATTCCCATGGTGCTCCTTCTATAACACCCTTCATCATAAAAAAGGTAGCAGGATTACCAATGATGCCTTTCCAACTATCGCCAAACGCCAAACTAAAGCCAAAAACTACCCATACTACCGTAATCACCGCCATGCAAATGAAACTCTGCAACATGGTACTAATTACATTTTTCTTACTCACCATACCACCATAAAAAAATGCCAATCCGGGTGTCATAATCAACACCAACCCCGTAGCACTAAGCATCCAAGCGGTATCTGCAAAACTGATATTGGTGTGATTAGCAACGGCTGCCGGCACACTTGGATGCAACAAACTGATAACCAAAATAGCCATCAACAACAGAAAAGGGATTAGGGCTAAACGGCGGGTCATTGACATAGTAAAAAATATTCTATATTTATACTTTTAAGAAAAATACTAAGCAATAATATCAATTTACACCAAAAATCAAACATTAATTTTTTTATAACATATTTCCATTTACGTAAGTACCTTACGGTAAA
>DMPB01000033.1:16565-17065 GCA_003456175.1 Chitinophagaceae bacterium
TACCTTACGGTAAATAAAAACGCTCCGCGGCACGAAAGCACCTCGAAGCGTTCAAAACAAAGCTATACAAACAGTTACGCTTACACCGCAGTTCTTCCCGGATAAGCCTGTAAAGCAGCCTCTAAACAATCCATAGCACCATGAATATCGGCAATGCTTAATACATAGGCTAACCGCACCTCATTTTTGCCCAAGCCAGCAGTACCATAAAAACCTGTTGCAGGTGCTAGCATTACCGTGGCGTTGTTATAACTAAAGCTTTCTAACAACCACTGACAAAAAGTATCGGCATCATCAATTGGAAGTCGAGCCATCGCATAGAACGCTCCGCCAGGGTTCGGACAGAACACGCCTTGCATAGCATTTAGGCGTGCTACCAAAGCATCTCGACGTGCCTGATACTCCGCTTTTGTAACATCAAAATAATTCGACGGCAAATCAACCGCTGCTTCTGCAGCAATCTGTGCAAAACTTGGTGGACTTAATCTTGCCTGTGCAAA
>DMPB01000033.1:17297-17662 GCA_003456175.1 Chitinophagaceae bacterium
AATCTTGCCTGTGCAAATTTCATTGCAGCCTGATACAATGCTTCGTTTTTGGTTACAAAAGCACCCAAACGAGCACCGCAGGCGCTGTAACGCTTGCTTACCGTATCCATTAAAACAATATGATCATCTACACCCGCTAACTGCAAGGCACTAAAATGCGAGCCGGTATAACAAAATTCTCTGTAAGCCTCATCGCTAAATAAGAACAACCCATGCTTTGCAATAATAGTTTTCAATACTTCTAGCTCGGCCTGGCTGTACAAATAACCCGTAGGATTATTAGGATTACAAATAACAATTGCTTTGGTACGAGGTGTAATTACCCGTTCAAATGCTTCAATCGGTGGCAATGCAAATCCATTATC
>DMPB01000077.1:0-1113 GCA_003456175.1 Chitinophagaceae bacterium
AGACAGCTTTTTTATTGCTATTAAAATAGATTGTTATTGCTTGATAAAACGTTCAGTTTGTGTTTCGCTTGTTGAGGTATTGATTAACTTAATAAAGTAAGTTCCTTTAGATAGAGACTTAATATTAAATGACACATTAACGCTTCCAAGAGTGGTTGTAACTTGCTGTGAAGTAATTACACGTCCTGCAATATCAACAATAGCTAATGTTACTTTTTCTTCTTTATCGCTGCTAATAACGGCATTAAGTACATCAACTGTTGGGTTTGGATAGATGTTCGCAATCTCTAATTTGCGTCCACCTCTTCTTAACACCACAACACTGCTGTAGCTTGATTTACCATCTTTATCTAATTGCTTTAATCGATAGTAGTTGGTGGCACTTGCAGCATTCTTATCTGTAAAACTGTAACTAGTAGTTCTAGTTGTTGTTTCATGTGTTGAAGCAACAAAGCCTATTTTGCTGAAGCTTCTGCCATCTGTGCTTCTAAGCACTTCGAAACCTTGGTTATTTTGCTCATTGGCTGTTGTCCAATTTAACACATTAGATGTACCATCTGTTTTGCCCGTGAAAGAAGCAAATGTTACAGGTAATGCTGCATTTGCTCTAACAACAATATTATCTAATCCTATGATATTACCAAACTTACTAACGCCTTCAAAACCAATTTGTATTGTTTGACCTGCATAAGCTAACAAGCTGATATTTTCAACTTTCCAGTTCGGGATAGTAAATAGAGGATCGTAACGTTGGAAGCCTTGAATACGATTCCATGTTTGTCCTCTATCAGTACTAATAACCAAATACAAACTATCTCTATCATTAGCATAGCTTGTATCGTGACTCATCCAGAAGCTGATATCAAACTGCATGCCTGTTGATGCTGTGGGTAAGTTAAAGCAGTTTGAATATAAAATTGTTCTTGTGCCTGCTGGTGCATTATAACTGTTGAACAAGAAGAACGTACTGCCACTTTGTGGGTACAATGAATCGGCAGTGTTAGCCGTTAAATCAGCATTTCTATATCCGTTGGTTTCCAACGCCCAAGCATTGCTACCTGCTATAGCTCGCAGCCATCCAAATGTAAGCGGATTTACTTCGGCACTTTCATT
>DMPB01000077.1:1336-2965 GCA_003456175.1 Chitinophagaceae bacterium
GGATTTACTTCGGCACTTTCATTAACAGGGAAGGTACTTACACTAGGAGCAGTATTAATTGTAACTCTGCCTGTATCGTTTGATCTAGTAGGATCACTTGCTAAAGTAGCAACTGCTGTTAAAACTGTAGCACCTGTAAGGTTAAGATTAACATTGGTGAATGTAACATCTTGTGTTGCGCCTACAGCAATACTTGTTGGGTTGGTAATAGTTAAGTTGTTACTAGTATTAGCACCAGTTGATGTTAAATTGATAGATACTGCGTTAGCATTAATAATGCTACTACCAGCATTTCTTAATCTTACAGTAATTGATTGTGGCGTTGAAAAACAAGTTGTTGCTGGAAGATTAACCCAACCTTCTACCTGAGCATCTTGTGGACTCAAGGTACTAGGAGTGAAGTTAAAGGTTAATCCATTTACAGATGGCTTTGCGTTTATTGTACTCGTATGTACCGTTTTACTCGAAGTAGCGGCTAATGTAAGTGCATTAACACTTATGAAGTTGTTAGCACCAATACCAGAGGCTGTAATACCTGAAGATGCAGATGGAGCACTTAAACTACCAGCTTCTGATCTATAAATGAACTCTATTTTACCGTTTTGTTCGTACAATTTTATTTGAAAGGAAATACATGGTGTGGTAGCTTGATAACCCCATAGCACTTCTTTCCATTGTACTGTAAGTATTCTGTTACCAGCCACGCCAGATGTTGAATAGCTTACATTGCTAGTTGACGCCATATCAAAGTCATCCCAAAGTGGGGCAATGATTGGTCTAGATGCGGTGATGTCGTTTGCTGTACCATTGAAAGGACCATTTTCAAGTCCTGTACTATTGCGCCAATAAACATCGTTATCTGTAAAGGCACTACCCAAACCAATGAATCCGTTCGAATTGATATGGAAGGTGGTGTAATTGCTACCATTATAAGCGAATGTGAAACCAATTGGCAAGTTATTAGCGTACCCCTCATCAGTAGCACCATAGGTTGTAACTGCCGTAAAAGTTGGGCTAGTACCTCCGACCAACTCTGTAAATGTGCCTGCTGTAGCTGAAAAATCATAGTTGATTTGTGCTTGACCGGTTGCAATGGTCAGCAGGGCGAGTAAAAAGGTGTAAATTTTTTTCATGTATGACTATTTGAGAATGAAATTATTAAAAAAGATTTAGTTTCTATTAAAATTACACCAACGGAAATCTTGAAACGAGATTGAGCTGATGACGATACCTCAGCAATTAATTAAATAAAAAAGCCGCTGTTACCAACGGCTTTTTTTACTCAATTTTGGAAATTAGTGGTTGTTTAAAGGGCTGCTACCTCTACTTGTTCTGCTACTTGTGTTTTGGTAGATACCGTATAGGTTTTAGTGATTTTGCCATCTTCGCTACGCAGGGTTACATACACCAAGTTCGATGTGGCGTTTTCTTTCAACAACTTCACATTTTGAATGGCGTTGGCTTTGTTATACGTTTTTCTAAACAACTCATCGCCATTGGCATCGGTAATTACAAGGGTAGGACGCTTACTATCAATAATGCTAGCATCTACTTTAATGTACAATGCTTCATCGTCGTTCGATAGAACTGCTATAGGTAGTGTTGCGTTTTTGTCGTTGTTGTTGTTAC
>DMPB01000077.1:3183-4131 GCA_003456175.1 Chitinophagaceae bacterium
GTTTTTGTCGTTGTTGTTGTTACCTCCGGCAAATGCGCTGCCTGCTACTACCACTTGTGCTAAAACGGCTAGAGATACGATTACTTTTTTCATACAAATACATTTTTTTGTTACTGAATAAAAAACCAATTTTCAGTGACAGAGCAAATCGAACTATGGAAGCGTAATCGTTAAGAATATTTTCGGCTAAGTGTTCCGAAAAAATGTTGTGTTGTAATTACAAACTGTGCACGGTACAACTATTAATGCGATAACAATGCAAAAGTAACCCATGAAATAACTAGCAGTGGTTAGTTTACAAGCATTTACCGTAAGGTTAACACGCCCTTTACAAACGAACGTTCGCTTTTTAAAGCGTCCGCCGTTCATCGAAACGCTTGAACAGAAATAAGAGAAGTGCTGCAGGAAATGTACTTTTGCATCCTAAACTTTGATGTATGCCCGGATTTGAATTGTTTGGTGCCGAAGAACGTAAGCATGTGAACGATGTGCTTGAAACCGGCATTTTAATGCGCTATGGCTTTGATGGCCCCCGTAAAGGCATTTGGAAAGCGCAAGAACTTGAAAATGCAATTACCGAAGTTTTCGGTTGCCAATATGCTCACCTCACTAGTAGTGGTACTGCCGCACTTACTACTGCCATGGCAGCCTTAGGCATTGGTGCCGGCGATGAAGTAATTATGCCAAGCTTCACTTTTGTGGCAAGTTTTGAAGCGGTACTTAGCGTAGGTGCCATTCCGGTATTGGTAGATGTAGATGAAACATTAACACTTAACCCTGCTGCAGTAGCAGCGGCTGTTACACCGCGTACAAAGTGTGTTATGCCCGTACACATGTGCGGTAGTATGGCCGATTTAGATGCGCTTCAAGCAATATGCAATGAGCATAAACTTATTCTTTTAGAAGATGCTTGCCAGAGTATTGGCGGTACTTATAAAGGCAAAAAAC
>DMPB01000077.1:4398-5380 GCA_003456175.1 Chitinophagaceae bacterium
CATTTAGCTTCGATTTTGTAAAAACCATTACTTGTGGTGAAGGCGGTGTAGTAATGACCAACAACCACGAGGTATGGGAAAAAAGCGATGGCTATACCGATCATGGTCACGACCATAAAGGCGCTGACCGTGGTGCAGATTTACATCCATTTATTGGTTACAACTTCCGAATAAGCGAACTACACGCAGCTGTAGGCTTGGCACAAATACAAAAACTCGATACTATTTTGGCTATGCAACGCCACAATAACAAGCTATTGCGTAGCTACTTAGAACAAATTCCAGAAGTTAGCTTTAGAGTTGTTCCTGACCCCGAAGGTGATAATGCTGCCTTCTTGAGTTGGTTCTTACCTACAGCAGAACTTATGCAAGCTTTTGTTACCGAAATGAAGGCGCAAGGCTTACTCGCTGGTAATTTTTACTGGTTCGATAACAATTGGCACTATATTAAAAAATGGCATCATTTAAAAGAAGCTACCACTTTAAACCGTCTAAGTGATGCCCAACGTGAGGCTTTATTAGCATTGGCCACACAAGATTTTAGCATAAGCGATGCTGTAATGAGCCGTTGTATTAGTACTGCGATTAGCTTAAGTTGGACAGAAGAACAAATTCATGAAAAAGGCACCAAAATGGTAGCTGTATTACAAAAAGTATTAGCACAACAAACAGCTGCTGTATAAACATGTACGTAAGTAATGGCAACAATAAAAAGGGCAACGCATAGCGTTGCCCTTTTTATTGTTATTGTGTTGGC
The DNA here is from genome assembly GCA_003456175.1 of Chitinophagaceae bacterium. Lineage (GTDB taxonomy): Bacteria > Bacteroidota > Bacteroidia > Chitinophagales > Chitinophagaceae > UBA10646. Next base: position 5,156 of record DMPB01000077.1, read on the forward strand.
CCAACATTAGTACTACTAGGTAACAGTTGTGGTGTTGGCACCGTTCAACTGTAGTACTACTATTGAGCAGCTACGCCTGTTAAAAAACGTTCTACAGCACGGCGTATGTTGGTTACATTACCCATATGGTTATTCACCATTACACTAAAGGCGAGCTTTTTGCCACTAGCTGTTATTAAAAAACCAGCTAGGCAAACGTTGTTACTTAAAGTACCCGTTTTAGAG
>DMPB01000077.1:5608-5906 GCA_003456175.1 Chitinophagaceae bacterium
TACCCGTTTTAGCATAAATACGACCCGATAAGCCTGTGTAGTAGTTGCGCAATGTGCCTTGATTACCTGTAGGCAATACCGCCGTAATACGCCGCCAACCTATGTTTTGATGCATTTTTTCTAATAGGGCAACTTGTGCAGCCGGACTTATTAGATTGTATCTACTAAGTCCGCTACCATCGACCCAACGAGGTGCAAAGGGTAATTGACTAAGTTCTGACTTTAGTAAGTAATTTATAAAGTTACGTTCGCCAAAACTACCCGTTACCTCATTACCTGTAAGCAATAAGAGCTGCTC
>DMPB01000077.1:6173-6973 GCA_003456175.1 Chitinophagaceae bacterium
CGATACATGCACAACTTTAGCAAAGTATCGGTAGGCACGCTATGAATTGTGTGCTTACCAACAGGAAGGTTTAAGGCAGATGACTTAAGATTACGAACAGTATCGTATAGTAGCCAACTATTATTATTCGCAGCATCAAAAACAGGAAATACAATAGTAGAGAACTTTCTATTGGAAGGTACTGCAACAACGCTGTTAGCGTTGGCACTACGCTGCAAGTAAAACATGCTATCGTTTGGTAGCTTAATTTCGTGGAGCCCCTTAGTGCCAACCTCATGCTTTTGCATCCAATACTTGGGTTGAATTTGCAACGCTCCACCTGATAAAGACCAACGTAGCGTGTTACCATATATCGGTATCAGGCTACGTTCGGGCATGTAGTCGGCATCAAAATCGTCCCAGGCCCAGCCCATACCGTACTTCTCTATGCTTCCTTGATGCTTAAATACGGGATTTAGCTTTTTCTGCACAATTAAGTGCTGCAAGTATGGGAGCAAGCGATGATTGCTAAAATCGCTGTGTAGCAAAGTAGGATCACCCGTTGGATAAAGTGTTAGTTGCTGTAGAGCACTGTCTAACTCGTAACGCATGGCAGGTATGCTATCACCTAAAAAACGCATGGCAGCATACGCTGTAAGCAATTTGGTTGTACTTGCTGGTATAAAATTTTTAGTTGCTTGATAGTTGTACAAGTAGTGCTTGTCCTCCATGTCGTACACAGCAATGCCTACATGTGCCTGTGCCAAATCTGGCAATGCTAAGAAACTATCAATCACTGTTGCGTTAGCATTTACCGTAAG
>DMPB01000102.1:0-568 GCA_003456175.1 Chitinophagaceae bacterium
TTTTATTGCCTTACGGTAAATGATAAGCTATATGAGTAAAAAATAAGGAGCACTATTTCTAGCGCTCCTTACTGTACGAATTAATTCGTTAAGTGCTATTGAACAGTTTCAACCATTTCTGTAACAACTTCGGTAGGTATACTTGCACCCATTGCTTCAATGGTTCCTTTCAATGTAAGTTTAGCCGTACGCTTTTTGATGAGTAGTGTTATAGGGTCTACTTCTAAAATGCCTGAACCAACACCAGCCATTTCGCTGTTCATTTCCATGCCCATACGTTCCATCTTTGTTTTTTGAGTAATTGTGGAGCGATATTCAATTTTAGCAACACCACCTACATTACCTGCATAGGTATAGAACGTAACTTCTTTTGTACCGTTGGCTTCGGTGCTATCGGCCCAATTGGTACCTACTTTAACTTCATTGCTTGGCAAGGTGAGTAATAAATTAATGCGTGAACCTTCTTTAATGGTCATATTAGCATTGCCACCTAGCATAGTTAGAACAGCATCGGCATTTTCATCGCCTTTTTTAGCTGTTTTAACCACTAAGCCTTTATTATTCACCC
>DMPB01000102.1:809-3384 GCA_003456175.1 Chitinophagaceae bacterium
TATTCACCCAAAGGGTGTTTGGCTTGTTGATGATGTTTGCAAAAGTCTCTTGAAGTGGTCCGTCATTTTTAGTTTCAGAATCATACTCCATGGCTTGCCCCATCGCCTCAGCTTTCACACTTGCTTTGGTGATAGTAATAGTAACCTCTGTTGTGGTATCTACTTGCTTGGCAATACTGATTGTGGCAGTCATGGTATTCTCTGCGAGGTTAGTCATGCTTTGTCCCATCATTTCAGTATTGCTTGTCACTTTCGACTGGTTAATCTTAGTGATGGTTAAGCCTTCTGGTATTTTGGTGTTGCGTTTTAATGTTTGTGCATTGGCTACTATGCTGGTGCTTGCTAACATTACAATGGCAATAAATCTCATACTAGGTATTATTTAATGGCTCGAAAATAAGCAATCGTTCCTTGGTGTAAGGCATCATCTTTTTAGTGGATGCATTTTGTTAAGGGTGGTAATTGCTTACTTTGCAGTATGCAAAACAAACCAGCAGCAATGGGGTTTATTTTTATAACCCTGTTGATAGATGTGACGGGCTTGGGCATTATTATACCCGTAATGCCACAGTTAATAGAACAATTAATTCATGGTAATTTAAGCGAAGCAAGTAAGGTTTCTGGCTGGCTTACATTCGCGTATGCTATCACGCAGTTTTGTTGTGCACCTATCATTGGTAACCTAAGCGACCAATATGGCCGCAGGCCTGTGTTATTGCTAAGCTTACTTGGCTTTGGTATTGATTATATCCTATTAGCATTTGCACCAACTTTAGGTTGGCTACTAGTAGGTCGTATTATCGCAGGGTTCACAGGGGCAAGTTTCACAACAGCAAGTGCTTACATTGCCGATGTTAGTACGCCTGAAAAAAGAGCTCAAAACTTTGGTATGATTGGCGCTGCTTTTGGTATAGGCTTTATATTGGGGCCAACATTAGGTTCCGTATTATCGCATATTGCCAGCGGTGCTAACTTTAAAGCTTGGGCAGCCAATGTTCCTGTACTTGGGTGGGTCGATAATATTACCGTTCGTTTTCCCTTTTTAGTAGCAGCTTTACTGTGCTTGGTTAATGCGTTGTACGGATACTTCATTTTACCAGAATCGTTAGCGGCGAGTAATCGTAGAAAGTTTCAGTGGGTAAGAGCTAATCCAATCGGTAGCCTAAAACATTTACGTAAGCACCCTGCTATTATGGGGCTTATTGCCTCTTTAATATTGATTCATATTTCAGGTCATGCGGTGCAAAGTAACTGGAGCTTTTATACTATGTATAAGTTTCATTGGTCGCCGGCACAAGTAGGGTACAGTTTGAGTTTTGTGGGCTTGGTTATTGGCTTAGTGCAGGGTGGATTGATTCGATGGGTGTTGCCCAAATTAGGCGTTGAAAAATCAATTTATGTAGGGCTTTCACTCTTTGCAGTAGGCTTTACCCTGTTTGCTTTTGCCACAGATGGCTGGATGATGTATGCCTTTATGATTCCTTATGGTTTGGGTGGTATTGCTGGGCCTGCTATTCAAGGTTATATCTCCAATAATATACCAGCTAATGAACAGGGCGAATTGCAAGGTGCATTAACCAGCCTCATGAGTGCAACAGCTATTGTTGGTCCGCCACTGATGACCAACTTATTCGGATTTTTTACGGCTGCAACAGCACCCATTAACTTTCCGGGTGCACCATTTGTAGCAGCTGCAATGCTAACACTTACAAGTGCTTTATTAGCATATAGAACACTCAAAGCCGTTATGGCTAAGAGATAAGTAAAAGATGTTTATCACCTTACGGTAAATGAAAAGCCTCAACTTATGGTTGAGGCTTTTTCTTTAGTTTATGTTTGAATACTTGTTCGAATTTTTCGATTTTGGGCCTTATTACAAATCGGCAATAACCCTGATCTGGATTTTGATTAAAGAAGTTTTGATGATAATCTTCTGCTGGATAAAAGTTATTTAATGGCTCGATAGTGGTAACAATGGGTTTTGAAAAAGCACCACTTTTATCAAGTTCGGCTTTATAGTGCTCAGCTTTGGTACGTTGCTCTTCATTATGATAAAAAACTACACTTCTGTATTGGGGCCCTACATCGTTGCCTTGGCGGTTAGGGGTGGTAGGGTCGTGTGTTTTCCAGAAAACTTCTAGCAATTCATCGAAGCTAATTTTAGTAGCATCGTAATAAATTCTCAAACATTCAGCATGACCAGTATTTTTTTCACACACTTGCTCGTAGGTAGGGTTTTCAACATGGCCGCCGCTATAGCCACTTACCACTTTAACAACCCCTTCGAGGCGTTGAAATACTGCTTCGGTACACCAAAAGCAACCATTCGCAAAGGTTGCCGTATCAAGGTTCTTACCATTTTTGGGTACATCTGTGAACATAGATCGATTACTTTTTGGTTCTGCACAAGCCATCCATACAAAACTGGCTGCCAACACTCCATATAACCACTGAACCATACTTGTTGTTTTAGCCGTCATATACGCAAGTAACAAAGAATAGATGTTGCGAAAAGATGAATTAACAATTTAGAAGCATTCTTGCAGGGTAATTAGTTGATAACTTTTGCCCTTTT
>DMPB01000102.1:3609-4902 GCA_003456175.1 Chitinophagaceae bacterium
AATTAGTTCATAACTTTTGCCCTTTTGCAATACAAATGGTTTTCTTTGTGGGTATCAATATTTGAGCATGATCAAGAGTATATTTATAATAACATGTAGCCTTGCCGCCATCGTGCTAACAGGCTGTGGCAATAATAATGAAAGTTCCGATACAAACAACACCATAGCAACTACCGATTCTTTAGTGTTCACGATGGATTCCATTTACCGTAAGGGTAGCGGTGGCACTGCTAACGAAGCTGAGGCAAGTATTATATATCCGAATATTGCTACTAAAGGGCCGCTGGCAGATAGCATACAACAATACTTGAGATGGGCTTTCAGAGGTGCCAATACTGCCAGAGCTGGTTTAGATAGTTTTATGCGTGAGTATGAATCGTATGCCAACGATATGAAACTCATAGGTAGTGAACCTCATGGATGGTATTATCATGCTAAAGCCAATGTGTACAACGCTTATAAAGGTTTATTCACATTGAGCTTATCGCTAGAGGAGTATTCAGGTGGTGCACATGGTAACTACGTAACGCAGATTTATTTGTTTGACAACAAAGGCAAAAACCTTACTTGGAATGATGTAATTGTACCCGACGGCGAAAAAAGATTATCACCGATTTTGCAGACTTACATTGCCCAGCACCTCGAATTACCACCTAACACAAAAGTTTCCGATATGGGGTTGTTGATTATTGGAGAAACCATACCGCTTTCACAGTATTTCAGGCTATCGCCAGCAGGATTAGCAGTAGTGTATAATCCTTATGAAATAGCCGCTTATGCTGTTGGAAGTATCAACTTTACCATACCCTATTCACAACTGAAGGGCATTTTAAAGCCTGAATATTTGTGAGTTACTTAATAATGCGAATACACATGGGATAGCGGTAGTGCTTACCTTCTGAAGCTTTGATGGTGGCAATTATTACAGTAATCACGTATAAAATACCAATAACAATAAAGCCAAGTACGCCAACAAAAAGGGCAAAAATGAGCACAAAAGAAATCATAGAATAAATGATGATGCTAATTTGAAAATTCAACGATTCTCTTGCATGTGCTCTCACAAAATTCGATTCATCTTTTTTCAACAAATAGATGATTAGCGGTGCAAAAAAACCTACCACAAAAGTTAAAATGTGTGATAGCAAAGCCGTGGTACGTTCGTCTTGCGTTGCAGGCTTATCTTCTTGATAAATGATGTCTGTTGCTTCCATTTGATAAGTATTGAGCTTCTAATATACTTGTTTTTAACACTTGTGTTATTAAGCGATACATCATTTACCGTAAGGTACT
>DMPB01000102.1:5130-5388 GCA_003456175.1 Chitinophagaceae bacterium
CATCATTTACCGTAAGGTACTCATTAAAACGGCTATTTTGCCAGTGCCTGATGGAGCAATACTTTTGCGATATGCATATAGATATTATAAGTGTAGTGCCCGATTTGTTGGCGAGTCCTTTCAGTCACAGTATTATGCAACGTGCACAACAGAAAGGGTTACTAACAGTAGCAACACATCACTTACGTAAATGGGCAGTGAATGAATACGGACAGGTAGATGACTATCAGTACGGTGGAGGTGCAGGCATGGATGCCG
>DMPB01000102.1:5637-5839 GCA_003456175.1 Chitinophagaceae bacterium
AAAGCAATTGAAGCCTTACAAGCCGATGGTGGTACTTACGATGCTATTATTTATATGACACCCGATGGCGATACTTTTAATCAGAAAACAGCGAATAGTTTAAGTTTAAAAAAGCGATTACTGATTATTTGTGGCCACTACAAAGGCATTGATCAACGTATTAGAGATGCTTATGTAACCATGGAAATATCCATTGGCGATT
>DMPB01000129.1 GCA_003456175.1 Chitinophagaceae bacterium
ACTAATGCGATAAAGTGTTTCACCTGCTTGTACCGTATGCACCAATGCCAATGCATTAGCAGGTATGGGATCGTTAATTACTAGATTAGATGTTGTAACGGGCACATTAATTTTTTGTCCGATAGCTAACTTACTCTGTGCATTCATACCGTTTAAACGCATAACATCGCCAACGGCAGTTCCGTAAATTTTGCTTATAGCACTAAGGGTTTCACCTGCTTGAATTTCGTGAACAATGTACAAGTTAGGCGTTGCACCCAAAACTTGCACCTTGGCATGCTGTGCAAGCGCCGAAACACTCATTAAAACTAAAAAAGCTACTATATAATTTTTCAATTGCATGTGCATGAATTAAAACGGTTCTAATATCGTAAATTAATACTTTAAAATACGCCATTCCGTAGGATAGTAATTATTGGTTCTATTCGGGAGTACCTTCATAAAACCTAAACCAAGCCCTTTGTAAGTTACAATTACCCAACCTCTGGGAGCATTGTTGGGCGACAATGGGTGTTTTCGTAAGTATTGTAAGGCATCTTCTAAACCCACTTCTACACGTGGGTAGTTACCACTATTGCTAACGCTCAAAGCTAATTCTGGATGCGGTATCAATTCGTTTCGAACAATGTTACCGATGGTAATACCCGCTTTACGAACGTATACTTGTTGTTGTAATGCAGCAAGCACATGTGCCGCTTGCGGTGCAACGTTCAAGAAATAATCACCTTGCGGTAAAAGATGAACGCTCTCAGTATCAATACCTTGTGCTGCTAACAGTTGTGTGACTGTTTTCGAAGCAGCAGGTAATTTACCGTAAGGTACGTAGGCGCCACCGCCTCCCTCTTTTTGAAATATACTTACAAAAAAACCCTCGCCTTGCAAGCGATGCGGATAAAAACGGTAGCCCCAACCACCTTTTTGAGGCGACGCTGTTGCAATCACACCCCACTCCGGCTGTATGGTTATGGGCACAGACTTGAGCATTGGGTGCTGCGATAGAATAGCATCTACTACTTGTTCATTTTCAGCTTCGCTATAGCTGCATGTGCTATATATTAAATAGCCACCATCTGCAAGCGCAGGTAACACATCGGCTACAATCCGTTGTTGGCGGGCACTGCATAATGCCACGTTAGCTTCGCTCCATTCTGCTACAGCCGCTTTATCTTTCCTGAACAAGCCACTACCGCTGCAGGGGGCATCAATTACCAAAAGGTCAAACATTTGCCGTAAGGCACCTAATTGTTGCGGATCGTTCTGGGTTACTATGGTATTGTTACTACCCCAACGAGCTAGGTTTTCTACTAAAATGGCATTACGCTGTTTGATAACCTCGTTGGCTACTACAACGCCTTCTTGAAAATAGCTTTGTAACAATGTGGTTTTGCCACCGGGTGCTGCACACACATCGAGCACATGAGCTGTATTTTGCAATGTTAGTTGCTGTAAAATATGCCAAAGAAACATGCTACTTGCTTCTTGTACATAATAGGCGCCGGCATGCCACCACGGATCTAAGATAAAAGCAGGACGGCTCGATAAATAATACCCATCGCTACACCACGGAATGGGCTGTACATGCGTAAATGGTTGCTCCAGTTGGCATTTGCCAGCATGCAGCCTAACGCTGGTTACCTGTGTATCGCTGTTGTGCACTGCTACAAATGCTTCAGCATCGAAGCCGGGCACGCCTTTTAAGCTATCTAACAGTGCTTGAGGTAACTGCATGGCACAAATATAGGTGCATGCTTCGGCTGCTTTATAACTGTAGATAAACTAATACACACAGCTAGGTTATAAACACACATTTAGCTTGTTGTACCTGCATTAAAAAAAGCCAACGTAATGTTGGCTTTTTTAATATATCAGCTGTACAGCTTATTTGGCTAGACTTTGAATAACATCGTATTTTGTAACAATATGATAATTGCCACTTTCATCTTTCGCTAATACAGCACCATTATCTTTTGTTATCAGGCTGCCTAATTTTTCTACAGGAGCATCAAAGCTTACAACAGGCATGGCAGCACCCATTACCGCACTTACAGGTTGTTGTTTAATATCGGCATTGTTGAAAACAGCATCGAACAACAAACCTTCGCTTACACTACCCACCAAGTTATCGGCATCCATTACCGGAATATGTTCGATATCATATTTTTTCATGAGTGCAACTGCTTCGGCAACCGTGTGCGAAGGATTAACATTAATGAGTTTATTGTGTGCACGACCACTTACAATATCTCTAAACGTTTTCACTTCTAAGAAACCACGCTCCATCATCCATTGATCGTTATATACCTTACCTACATAGCGGCTTCCATGATCATGAAATACACATACTACCACACTGTTTTCATCGAGCTTGTCTTTTAATTGTAATAACCCTTGAAAACAGCTACCAGCACTGTATCCACAAAAAAGGCCTTCTTCTTTAGCCAAGCGACGAGCCATTACAGCACCATCTTTATCAGTCACCTGTTCAAAATGATCGATAACACTCATATCGTAGTTTTCAGGAACAAAATCTTCCCCAAAACCTTCGCTGATATAAGGGTGTACGTAGCTCATATCTACCTCACCTGTTTTAAAGTAATTGGTAAGCAAGCTACCATACACATCAATTGCCCAAACTTGAATGTTTGGATTCTTTTCCTTTAAATATTTTGCTGTTCCGGTTACGGTACCACCTGTACCCGCGGTACAAACAAAATGGGTAATCTTACCTTCTGTCTGACGCCAAATTTCGGGCCCTGTACTCTCATAGTGTGCCAAACGATTAGCAAGATTATCGTATTGGTTGCAATGAAAACTATTTGGAATTTCTTTAGCTAGCCTGCGAGCAACACTGTAATAGCTGCGAGGATCATCGGGTTCAACATTGGTGGGACATACAATTACCTCGGCACCAACCGCTTTGAGAATATCCATTTTTTCCTTACTCTGCTTGTCGGTGGTGGTGAAAATACATTTGTAACCCTTCACCACGGCAGCTAACGCAAGCCCCATACCTGTGTTACCACTCGTACATTCAATGATGGTGCCACCGGGCTTGAGTTTGCCCTCAGCTTCGGCAACTTCTACCATTTTCAATGCCATACGGTCTTTAATAGAATTACCCGGATTAAAATAATCGACCTTTGCGAGAATAGTTCCAGGTAGGCCTTTAGCAACTTTATTGAGCTTTATTAAAGGTGTATTACCAATGGTTTCTAGAATGTTGTTTTTAATATCCATGTTTGTGTTTTTCAGCCCATGGGCTGTTTGCTATGAAGTACAAAAAAGCCTTACGGCAAATGTAGATGCAGGTGGTTGATTGCGCCATCATTTACCGTAAGGTGAAATAAATATTATTGAAAGCGAGCACTTACTACAAGCTCTTTGCTGCCCGGTGTGTAGGTGTAGAAACCTTCACCTGATTTAGCGCCTAGCTTACCAGCGGTAACCATATTCACTAACAGCGGGCAAGGTGCATACTTTTGATTGCCATAACCCTGATACAATACGTTTAATATGCTGAGGCACACATCTAAGCCAATAAAATCGGCTAACTGTAACGGCCCCATCGGATGAGCCATCCCTAACTTCATGATGGTATCAATTTCTTCAACGCCAGCAATGCCTTCGTAGAGGCTGTAAATTGCCTCATTGATCATCGGCATCAATATTTTATTGGCAATGAAACCGGGGTAATCGTTCACGACACAAGGTACTTTTTGTAACTGCTTGCTTAAGGCTACAATAGTATCGGTAACGGCAGCATC
>DMPB01000043.1 GCA_003456175.1 Chitinophagaceae bacterium
ACAATAACCAATACGCAACACTATGCAATTGTTGAAACGATAATGCCTTCCAAAACAAGTACACACTACTACCGGCAACCAACCAACTCATGAGTTGATGTATTTTAAACCAATAATTGAGCCCTTGTATCCAAAGTGAACGTTGCTCGTAGTTAAGATTTTTGCTAATGATATCTATTTGTTCACGCACCTCGGTGCCTACTACAATTTGTAGTGTAATGAGCACCAAAGCAATATTAGCTAGCACCACTAATTGCTTTTGTATAACAGGTTTATGGCTACTTAACAATCGTAAAATAATAATTGGTATAGCAGCAATTAGTAGTGCTACCAACATATGCGTAGTAATTTTTACTACGGCCAAGTTAGCATCTACCACACGCTTACCTAACCAACCTTGAAAACCCGTGAGTAATAGCAAACCAAAGCTCCACCAAAATATACTTCGATGCGACGTAAAAAATTTACGATAACTCCAAGCAACATGAATAATAATGAACAAGCCTAGTAACGCACCGAGCAGGCGATTGATGTACTCTATCCAAGTATGATACACATTAAATGTATGATCAATATCTTGCTTGCTTAGGTACTTTTCAAAATCGGCAGGTAACTGGCTGGCTTCTGTTGGAGGTATCCACATGCCAAAACAGCGAGGCCAATCGGGGCAACCCATACCACTTTGTGTTGTACGCACAATACCACCCGCTGCAATAACAATAAACACAAAAACCAAAATAAACTTGGTGTAACGTATGTAAGCTTGCATATTTTTATAAAGAATTAACTGCTATTAGCTGTAGGCTATTAACATTGCAACGCAAAGGTAGTTGCCTACATCTTTACACTTTCATAAACTTATACTTGTGCACACCATTATTTGCAAAAACTGTGGCAACCAATACCATGGACATTTCTGTAATAACTGCGGACAAAAAAACGTACACGACCGCCTTACCACACACGAAGTTTGGCACGATATTGTGCATGTATTCACCCATGCCGATAAAAGTATTTTTGGTTTTGCCAAGCAGGCACTATTACAGCCCGGTGCAGTAGCTTATGCTTACCTAGAAGGCAAGCGAAAACGATATTTTAACCCTATACAATTTTTTATACTACTCACTACTGTTACTGTATTTATTTTAACAGTAACACATTTAGACGATAAAATTTATGCTATTAGTACTAGTGCAAGCAGCAGCATAGAATCTAAAGCTGCTGTATTCAGCAAAAAATACATGGAGTTTATGAAGCTCCTTACGGTAAAATATCAGGCCATTTTTAATCTACTTACACTACCACTCTTCGCAATTGCAATGGGCTGGTTGTTAAAACAACGTAAGCTCAACTTCGCTGAAAGGTATTTAATATGTATGATGGCGTATAACCAGTATTACATACTACTTACATTTATTATATACCCACTCATGTTCTTTATACCGCAAGAATGGGTATTGGCATATAGCAGCATTACCATAGTGATACAGTGTTTATGCTTTGGTATTACAATACAACAGTTCACGAAATGTAGTTTTTTAGAGGGTATTACCTTGGGTATTGCCAACTGCATTGCAGGTTTATTATTAGCAATACTCGTCATTATTGTATTGCTGATTCTCTTTTTTATCGTGCTCATTATTGCTATTAAAATGGGTTGGGTTAATAACCCTTTTGCATAAGTATGTTACAAGCGTATCATGATATAGCAAACACGTTTGAAGCGGGTGTGGACGAAGCCGGACGTGGTTGCTATGCCGGACCCGTATTTGCAGCTGCCGTAATATTACCTACAGATTTTCAGCATCCGCTATTGAACGATAGCAAGCAACTTTCTGAAAAACACCGCTACGCGTTACGCCCTATTATTGAAGCTTCAGCTATTGCATATAGTGTTGCACAAGTCGATGCTGCTACAATAGATCAAATTAATATTCTAAAGGCTAGCTTTAAAGCTATGCATCTGGCGATAGATGCCTTACGGCAAATGCCCACGCATTTACTCATTGATGGTAACAAGTTTATTACCTATAACGGCATACCACATACTTGTATTGTTAAAGGCGATAGCATTTACGCAAGTATAGCAGCTGCAAGTATTTTAGCTAAAACCTATAGAGATGATTATATGGTTGCACTTGCAAAGCAATACCCGCAATATGGTTTTGAAAAACATAAAGGCTACGGCACCTTACAACACAGAAAAGCTATTGAACAATACGGCCTATGCCCCGAACATCGAAAAAGTTTCAATATCGTTCCGCAGCAGCTAAGTTTGATGTAACACTTACTCGGCTAATCTTCCTCCCACTCGCCTTTGCCTTTACGAATAAGCTGCCAAGGTTCTTGTGTACAATCTACAATGGTACTCGGTATCATACCACCGAAACCACCGTCAACTACGATATCAACCAAATGATTGAAGTTACTTAGCATTAATTCTGGATCGGTGTATTCTTCTACCATATCGCCTGGTAGTGATGCCGATAAAATTGGGCTAGCCAAATCTCGAACAATAGTTCTAGCTATCAAGTTATCGGGTACACGCAAGCCAATAGTACTCTTCTTGCTCTGCAATAATTTTGGCACTTCTTTACTTGCGGGTAATATGAAAGTGTACGGACCAGGGAGGTAACTTTTTAGCATTCGATACAGTGGCGTAGCAATGCCTTTTGTATAGTTGCTTAACTCACTTAAATCGTAACAAACAAAACTTAAGTTGGCTTTTGTTACATCAATATTTTTTATACGAGCAATACGTTCAATAGCCTTAGGTTGTTTGATGTCGCAACCAAGACCATAAATAGTATCTGTTGGATAAATAATAACACCGCCATCACGAAGGCATTCTACAACAGTCTTTACATTTCGCGGATTGGGGTTATCGGGGTGTATGTGCAACAATAAAGCCATGCTGCAAAAGTACATGAATTGCTATGGCTATCGGCTGATGAAAATCAGGTGTGATAGCACATTTACCGTAAGGTACTTATAATTTCCAACTGTAATAAGGGTGCTTTACATCGTGATAGAACAAGAAAGTCCAACCTTCTCGTTGGCCTTGTTCCCACCATTCGTGCCGAAGTTCCATGGCCAACTTACCATCAAAATCGTACTTGGCACTGTATCGCTTACGCATTTGTCCGAGTTGTGGTGCATCATCGCCGCCAAAGAAAAACACATCATCATTTTCTGTTATCCAAAATACCTGATGAAACTTACTGTGAGCACCTGTAACCTCGTAACGTATATACGCATCAATAGTTCCATTACCATGCAAAAGTTGTACTTGCGGATGGTTTTGTAGCACCATCAACTCTTCGGTTAAGTAACTCGGGAAACCGATATCAAACGCATATGCCAATTCTTCGACTTGTATGTAGTAAGTAGCATTCGGAAAACTCAAATGATAATTACCCAAATGGTCTTTTCGTGTAATACCACCTGCATGATCTTTATGCAGGTGTGTCATCAATACTTTTGTAATATGCTCCGGTGCTATGTTATGCTCACGTAAGTTGTGGTACAACTGTAAGCTACCATTCACTGAAAAACCCAATCCACCATCGAGCAGTAACACATCTTTCTCGGTGATAACAACAAAGGGTTGTACCTCTACCAAAAGGCTGCCAATGCTACGATCTTGCAAATCGTCGGTTCCTTTTTGAAAAGGAACAAACACTTTCGTTTTATCAATCGTAAAGCTGCCTTCTGATAATGGAATTACTCGCATCTAATATTAAAAAATATACTTACGTAAATAGATTACTTGGCCATATCGCCTTCGTGTTTTTCTTCTAACTTGGGCGAACGCAGTTCTACAGGGTGCGCCGATTTTTTTCGTAATCGCATATTGAGCATTTCTACCGCGAACGAGAACGCCATAGCGAAGTACACGTAGTTTTTCAAATGTAAGTCGTGTGCCTTTTCACTATCCCAGCCTTCTACCAAAAGCGTTAAACCAATCATTACCAAAAAGCTTAATGCCAGCATTTTAATGGTAGGATGCTTGTGTACAAATGCAGCAATCGCCGGACTAAATAAAAACATCACAATCATAGCAACTACTACTGCAGCAATCATAATTTCAAGGTGCTTGGCCGTACCGCCGGCAGTAATAATACTATCGAAGCTAAAAACCATATCAATCAACATTATTTGGCCAATAGCTGCACCGAAACCAAGTTTTTTTGCTGTACCGCCATAACTTGCTTCTTCTTCGCCTTCTAGCTTATGGTGTATTTCTTTTACTGTTTTATAAATCAAGAATAAACCACCAAGCAACATTACTAAACTCGCTAAGTCAAAGCCTTTACCCGCAAGGGTGAACAATGGCTTTCCTTTTTGTGCAAGCAACCAGCCTAAACCCATTAATAGTAAGCTACGTGTGGTAATACCAAGTATCATCCAGAAGCGGCGTGCCTTCGGGCGCTCTGCCTCTGGCAAGCGATTCATAATAATACTTACGAAAATTACATTATCGATACCAAGTACAACTTCTAGAATAATAAGCACTACTAAGCTAATGATGCTATCTACCGTTAATAAGTGTTCCATAAAGGAGGGTAATTACAATTTTGGCTCAAATATAGGTGAAGCTTTTACTATATACGCTTGGCTAAGTGGTTACAAATTTGTTGCACTATTGCAGGACCTTGATATACGAAGCCAGTCCATACCTGTACTAATGTTGCACCCGCTTGTAGCTTCGCTTCGGCATCGGCGCCTGTAAAAATACCGCCACTTGCGATGATGGGAATTTTTCCTTGTAGCTGTTCGTGTAAGTATTGTACTACGGCTGTACTCATGGCTTGCACGGGTAAGCCACTTAAACCTCCCATACCAATAGCATGTATTTGTTGCGCTGGTGTTGTTAAGTTTTGGCGACTAATAGTGGTATTGGTAGCTACAATACCCGATAATTGAACTTCGTTCGCTAATACTACAATGTCATCTAGCTGTTCATGCGTTAAATCGGGTGCTATTTTAAGCAAGATGGGCTTAGGTAGTGCTTTGCCCTGATTGATATGCTGTAAGTGGCCAAGAATTTTGAGCAATGCGTCTTTTTCTTGCAGGGCTCTCAAGCCTGGTGTATTGGGGCTACTTACATTTACTGTAAAGTAATCTACATATTCAAACAACTCTTGAAAGCATATCTCGTAATCTTTCCAAGCCTCATCGTTATCTGTTACTTTGTTTTTGCCCAAATTACCTCCAATAATCATGTTGCTAGTAGGTGCCTTAGCCTCTGCTTCTCGCCATTTAATGAGGCGACCCGCTACTGCTTTAACACCGTTATTGTTAAAGCCCATACGATTAATGAGTGCCTTATCTTGCGGTAATCGAAACAAGCGAGGCTGTTCATTGCCGGGTTGCGGCTTTGGCGTTACTGTGCCCACTTCTACATGACCAAAACCAAGTGCCGATAATGCCCGTAAGTAATGTGCATTTTTATCGAAGCCGGCACCTAAGCCCACCGGATTAGCAAATGTTAGTCCGAAAGCTTCTACTGGCTTGGGATATTGCACTTTGTACATGCTGCGAATGAGTTGGCCAACAATAGGCCATTCAAGTCCCTTGCGTAAAGCATGCATCGAAAAATGATGTACCTGCTCCGGCGGAAACTGAAATAAAACAGACCTTGCAACCTGATATAACATATCGCAAAGATAACGGCCTTTCTTGGCTTACCTTTGCATGGCTTACCATGCCGTTGACATTTTATAAGAAATATCGCCTCAAGGTTGTAACACTTGTTTTTTGGGTGTTGCTGGTGTACATTATTGCTGCTCTTATCTGGTGGTTTATTAGTTTATGGCAGCAAAATGAGTTAATGTTTCAATTGCGGCTATTGGAACTTAATAAAGACATGCCCGATTATGAAAAAATGTACAACGATATTGAAGGCTACCGCCAGCGAAAAATATCTCAATACATTGGTGAAGGAGTAACCTTCTTATGTATCATTTTACTCGGTGCTATTTTCGTGTATCGTGCTACGCGAAAACAAATAAAACTTAACCGCCAACAACAAAATTTTATGATGGCAGTTACACACGAACTCAAAACACCTATTGCCATTACACGCCTAAACCTCGAAACACTTCAAAGACGAAAACTTAACGAGCAGCAAATACAATTGTTGGTAAATAACACATTGGTAGAAAGCGACCGTTTAAACCAGTTGGTAAGTAATATCCTCATTTCTTCACAACTCGAAGCCGGTGCTTACAACCTACACAAACAACCTTTACATTTTAGCGAGTTGGTTACGCAAGTAATTGCTGCATTTGAACAACGCTATCCGCAGCGCACATTTACGCAAGTAATTCAACCTAATGTTTACGTGCTTGGCGAAGCTGTACTGTTACAACTTGTAATGAGTAATTTGATTGAAAATGCTGTAAAATACACACAAAGCGATATTACGATTAGGTTATCGCAAAGCCATCATAACGCGGTATTGCAAGTGGCCGATTGTGGCACTGGTATACCCGACGATGAAAAAAGAAAAATCTTTGAAAAATTCTATCGAACCGGCAATGAGAATACACGTAATAGCAAAGGCACCGGCTTAGGTTTGTTTATTTGCAAAAAGGTAATTACCGACCATAAAGGTAACCTTACGGTAAATGACACATCGGGCGGTGGCGCAACTTTCACAATTACATTAAGCACTGTAACACATGAGTAAAAAAGGAAATATTCTTTTGGTGGAAGATGAAGAAAGTTTACATCATACCCTCAAACTCAACCTAGAGTTAGAGGGTTACGAAATTACATCGGCCTATAACGGAACACAAGCAATTCAAGCGTTTGAGAAAGAGTATTTTGACCTCATCGTTATGGATGTAATGATGCCTGAAATAGACGGCCTACAAGCAACCGAAACCATTCGGGTACATAACAGCGAAACGCCTATTTTAATCTTAAGTGCTAAAGCAAGCGGTAGCGATAGAGTAGCAGGTTTAAAAAAAGGAGCCGACGATTATTTAACCAAACCTTTTCACTTAGAAGAACTCTTACTACGTGTTGAAAAACTAGTAAACAAAAACAAGAAAATACAAACCAAAGAAAATACACTCGAAGAAGATAGTGTTACCATTGGAACAGCCAAGGTAGATTTTAAAGCACAAACAGCAACCACATGGCAAGGCGAGTTGGTGAGCCTTAGCAGTAAAGAAGCCATGTTACTGAAACTGCTTATTGCCAACAAAAACGAAGTAGTAACACGCGAAAAAATATTGCAGGTAGTATGGGGTTACAATGTGTATCCGAATACCCGTACTATCGATAATTTTATTTTGAACTTCAGAAAATACTTTGAACCCGATAGCCGGCACCCTCAATACTTTCATAGTGTAAGAGGTATGGGATATAAGTTCACGCCTTAGTGCATTTTTAAGAAACCTTGCAATACCTTACGAACACTATCTTCATCGATAGGATTGGTAAGTTGTGGTGCATACAAAGCAGTTTGCAATTGCACCAACCAATCGTTCACTTGTTGGGTGTATTGTGTAGGATAGTGTTGTTGATATTGCTTTAACCAAGCAATGGCAGCTAGCAAAAAAGGCTCTCCATCGGCTACATCATACAGTTGATACAAAGCTGCTGCTGCATTCCACGTTACAACTTGTTGCGATTGTACGCTAGCATCGGCTACTCGTTTATCGGCGTTGGTATTACTTCTTTTAAAGTACACCCATAATATCAACACAACAATTACAATAATACCCGCTAGTACAAATAGTAAATCAGTATTGCCAACGGGCTTATACATGGCTGCTGCAATAGTGTTCATAACGGCTGTAGCCGGTATTACTTTAGTGAATGCACCCTTAATCTGAAGTGTATCGGCACCTTTGGTAGTAGTATTAAAATAAACCCATTGCAGTGTTGGTAATGATAGGATTCCGGTATCACTTGCAGCTAGTGTAATGCGATAAATTCGTTCAACATATTGCGGAAATTGCAACTGTTGAATAGAATCATCGTACGTTATTTCATAGTAGGTAACACCTTTAGGCCACGCGGCAGGTGCAATATCGTATGCTGGCAAATAGCCATTACCTTTTACTGTAAGGACCCAATCAAATGCTTTACCTTTTTCAACGGTATCGGGTAAAAAACTGGTTACCCTAAATGTGCCAACAATGGGCGGCGAACCTATAGGTATACCTTGCGGTAAATGTTGTACTTCTATTATTGGCTTATTGGTACGCGTTAACAATTGTACTTGCTGCAAGCTACCATTATTATTAAACTCAATAGTGTTTTCTACAGTTGCATCATCAAGCATATAAGTTTTAGCTTCTAATGGAATCAGCTGTACTTTTCTAATAATATCTACACGATATAATCGATTGTTTTTGGTTTCGGTAGTAGCAGGTTCATCGGTAGTATTTTCAATTACAGTGAACCCATCAAATTGAGGAAACGCAACTACCTTCGACTGTGCTTTTATAGCTCTGTACAATTTGTAGGTAACTAATATGGGTTGGTATTGAAACACCTTGTTACTGCTCACTTCAACGGTGGCAAAACAGTTTTCGTTGATATAGGCATCTAGCGATTGTCCTTTCTTTTGTTGCGGCAATTTTTTCCAAGCTGCTGCATCAACACCTAATAAACTTGGCAGCATATTGTTGGTGGTAGCAGTATCTTTTACCACTACTACTGCAGCCAAAGCTTCGAGGTATTTTCCTTGAATTTCAACCCCCAAACCGGGTACGGTAATGCTTCCGACTTGCTGTGGTTGTAAGGTGTAAGTATATGTATTTACGTAAGTAGTGCCGCCATCATTAATTCGCTTAGTACTGGCTTGTATGGGGCCCTCAATTACCCGCCAGCCTTTAAATTCGGGAAAATTGATGTTTGGTAAGTTACGCTGATAAGCAATGGTGTATGTAGCTTTTACGGTGCCTTGCGTAGTAGTTACCAACGGGGCTACACGTAGCTGTACCGATGGTTGTGCACTTGCCACCACAAACCAACAAAAAGAAAAAAAGAAAAGGATAACTCGCATTGTTTCAAAGATAAAAACGCTATTGTGCGTAACAAGTTTTTGTGTTATACGGCAAGCTTATGCACATACTGTTAATAATAACATCATACACAAAAGCATACGGTTGTGGTATTGATTGGTAATTTCCACAAAAACATATTACACTATGCGTTGGAGAAAGTTTAACGGCGAACCCATCCAACTCCCTATCAAAGACGCAGTAGAAGAAGCCATTCAAAAAGAAACAGCCAAAGGAACAAAACTTAAAGTATGTATCGGAACCGATAGCCAAGTAAAGGGAGCGGAAACAGAATTTGCTACCGTCATCGTTTTTTTAAGAGAACACAACGGTGGTTTCATGTACATACACAACGAAAAAAGTACGCAGCCATTTCACCTGAAAGAACGTATGCTTACAGAAGTTGCTAAAAGTATTGAAATTGCTTACGAGCTTTGCGACTTGTTTATTACCTATCAGGTAGATATGGAAGTGCATGCCGATATCAATACCAATCCGCAATTTAAAAGTAACGATGCTTTGAAAGAAGCTATGGGTTATATTTTAGGTATGGGCTTTGCATTTAAGGCGAAGCCTGAGGCTTTTGCAAGTAGCTGCTGTGCCGACAAAATGGTATAATATTTTGTTCAACTATATATTTTTTATATTTTGAACCCGTGTTGGCATTGAGATAGTGTTAAACTATTACTATGCCAGCAAGCTACCAAACCATACCACTTTTAAGACGTATTCCCTTTTTAAGGTTACTAATACCACTTTGTATTGGCATACTATTACAATGGTATTACAACATAGCACACCCAATATGGTGGTTAGTAGCTACTGTTACCTTAACTATTGTTGTAATATTACCCAAGTATACGTTTAAATGGCATTACAAATACCCATGGATAACAGGCGCTAGCCTACAATGCTTCATTACAATGTTGGGCATACAGCTTTGTTGGTTGCACCAATGGAACAAGCAGCCAAATTGTATTCAACATTTCATTAGCGATACCACTTACACTCACATAACGCTACTTGAACCACCCGTTAAAAAAACAAGAAGTTACAAGATACTTGCCAAGGCTAATGCCGTTTGGCAAGCACAACAATGGCAGGCAACAACCGGCTATATTTTATTATATATAACACAAGCCGATAGTACACCCAACTTACACTACGGACAAACCCTTATCATCAAAGGCCTACAACCAATTAGAAATGCTGGTAACCCCGGCAGCTTCAACTATGCTACTTACACTGCCCAACAGCATATTTATGCACAAGCATTTATACCTTACGGTAAATGGCAACTACTACCCACAAGCAGCACAAACACATTACAAACATTTATTTTAAGTATTCGACAAAAAGCAACAAAGACACTACAACTATATATTCCTGAAAAAGATGAAGCTGCTATTGCCACCGCTCTACTCATTGGTGCTAGAGATTATCTTGATAGAGAACTTGTACAAGCTTACAGCAATACAGGCGTAGTACATATTATTGCCATAAGTGGCCTACACCTCGGTATGATTTATGGCCTCTTACAATTACTCTTCCGAAAAGTGCCACATCGTTATCGCTGGTTCAAGGCAATAGTTAGCTTATTGGTTCTATGGCTATTCACGCTTGTAGCAGGTGCTGCTCCTTCTATTCTACGTTCTGCTATTATGTTCTCATGCATCATAGTTGCCGATAGTATGCAACGCAAGCATTACTTATTAAACACATTAGCCGGTGCTGCTTGCGTAATGTTGCTATTCAATCCATTTTATCTTTGGGATCTAGGCTTTCAGCTCAGCTTCGGTGCAGTAAGCAGCATTGCATTGTTTCAAAAGCCTATTAGTCAGCTTATTTATGTAACACAACCTCTGTTGCATTACATCTGGCAAATGCTTGCGCTAACACTAGCAGCACAAGCATTAACACTTCCATTTATAGTGTATCATTTTCATCAATTTCCCTTGGTATTTTTAATCAGTAACTTACTTGCCGTACCCGTATCAGGCGTTGTTTTATACGGGTTAATGTTGCTGTTATTCATAGCATGTATTAGCAGCACTGTTGCCACTTATATTGGTATAGCAGTACAAGCATGTATTTGGTGGTTAAATCAGTTTGTTGCTGGCATCAACCAATTACCTTTCACTACGTTACAACAGTTATATATCACCATACCCGAAGCAACGTTATTACTCTTATCATTGATACTTGTTGCGGCTTTCATTTACCGTAAGGAAAAACAATACCTCTATATCGGTGCCACCAGCTTATTACTCATGTTAACAAGCAGAAGCATACATTATTACCAATGCAGCCAACAACAAAAAATAATTGTATATAACGTACCCAAACATACAGCTATTGATGTAGTACAAGGTTTTGAGCATCAGTTCATTGGCGATACTGCTTTACTCAAAGATGATTTTTTACGCAACTTTCATCTACAGCCTTCACGCATTATGCACCGAACAGATCAAGTAGTTTCGTTACCGCATGCAACTACACAAGCACATTTAATTTGGCTCGGCAAGCAAGGTATTGTTGTTGTGAACAGCTCGTACATACCCGTATACGATAGTCGCAATATTAAGTTTGTGTTAATTACAAAAAACCCGCCCATCGCCTTACGGCAAATAACAAAGCACTACGCACAAACCCCTATTGTAATTGATGGTAACAATAGCTACAAACGCTTGCAACGATGGAAAAGCGAGGCCGACAGCCTACCTTTGCAGCCACATATTACTCCCTTCGATGGAGCGTATGTTGTTAACTACTAACATTGCCGCCACTACACGTTGCAAATAATTATTATGGAACATACAATTAAAAGTGCCCTCATTTCAGTATTTTATAAAGATGGTTTAGAGCCCATTGTTAAAGCATTACACGATTTAAACGTAACCATTTACACTACAGGCGGCACCCAAAAATTCATTGAAGATTTAGGTATTCCGTGTGTAGCTGCTGAAAGCATTACAGGCTATCCGAGCATTTTAGGCGGACGCGTTAAAACATTGCATCCCACAGTTTTCGGAGGCATACTAGGCAAGCGAACCGATGAACAGCATATTGCAGAAATGCAGCAATACCAAATACCAACGGTAGATTTAGTAATTGTTGATTTATATCCCTTCGAAGAAACGGTTGCTACTACAACCGACGAAGCCGCCATCATTGAAAAAATTGATATTGGCGGACCAAGTATGATACGTGCTGCAGCCAAAAATCATGCACATGTAGCCGTTGTAGCACACAAACAACATTATGCTGCGCTTTTGTATTTGCTACAAACACAAAAAGGCATTACAACACTTGAACAACGCCGTGCCTTAGCAGCCAAAGCATTTGATGTTGTAGCACATTACGATGTTGCTATTAGTAAATATTTCAGCGAATATCCGGCTGCACAATTTGTAGAAAGTATCGGCTTTCCAACTCCTTTGCGCTACGGCGAAAACCCACACCAACAAGCTACTTTTTATGGCAACCTACAACAACTCTTTACACAACTCAATGGTAAGGAACTTAGCTATAATAACTTGGTAGATGTAGATGCTGCGGTACAACTCATCAGCGAGTTTAATGAGGGTATGCCACTGCCTGTATTTGCTATTATTAAACATACCAATGTATGCGGTATTGCTGCACGTGCCACCATTAGCGAAGCATGGAATGCAGCCCTCGCCGGCGACCCCGAAAGTGCATTTGGCGGTGTACTAGTAGCCAATGCCACCATAGATCTTGCAACTGCTAATGCTATTAATGAAATTTTCTTCGAAGTACTTATTGCACCCAGTTACGATGACGATGCCCAAAGCATTTTAAAAAGTAAGAAAAACCGTATTCTACTTCAAATGGATGTGAATCGTGTACAGCTGCCTAACGAGCAATACAAAAGCTTGCTGAATGGGGTATTGGTACAAGCAGGCGACGAAGGTAATTACGCTGAATGGAAAGAAGTGGGCGGCCGTACCTGTACCGATGCAGAAAAAATGGATTTAACCTTTGCTAACATTGTATGCAAACATTTAAAAAGTAATGCCATTGCTTTGGTAAAAGATATGCAATTGATTGGTAAAGGGTGCGGACAAACAAGCCGCATAGATGCACTTCGCCATGCTTTAGAAAAAGCAGCTCAATTCAAATTTGATTTGAATGGTGCTGTTCTTGCAAGCGATGCATTTTTCCCATTCAACGATTGTGTGCAAATGGCTCATTCAGCTGGCATACAAGCATTTATACAACCAGGCGGCAGCATTCGCGATAAGGATAGTATTGATTATGCAGTAACGCATCAATTAGCGATGGTGCTTACAGGTACACGCCATTTCAGACACTAAAAAGTATAACGCTAGTGTATTTATAAGTTAATGGGGCTCGCCTGCGGCGAGCCCCATTAACTTTTTTATCTTAAGATGCTTACCTTAAGGTAAATGATGCCGTGTTGTATTAATATTTACCGTAAGGTAATACCAACTACTAACGCCCAAACAAACGATCTAAATAAGCTTCGTTAAACACGGTAAATGTGGGTGCACCAGTAGGCGTAACATTGGGCACCTTACAGTGAAGCAACTGCTGAATTAATTGCTCCATCTCTTGGTGCGAAAGCGTTTGATCGGCTTTAATAGCCTGCTGGCGTGCCATACATCGAATTAGTTTTTCACGCTTGCTAAACTTAACATCGCTACTAAAATGCTTAAACTGCTCTAACAGTAACTCAATAGCATGCCGCTCGTTACCACTTTGCACATCGGCAGGTATCCCCTGAATTACAAATGCCTGATGCCCAAAAGGCTCAATCATATAACCAATTTTATGCAACTCAGGCAACAGTTCTGTTAGCAAGTTCGCATCTTGTGCATTCACATGTAGTGTTTCTGGAAACAAACTACGCTGTGTGGCCAATGCCTTTTCGTGAATGGCTGTACTATACTTTTCGTACAATACCCGTTCGTGTGCTAACTGTTGATGCACTATTGCCAAACCATCTTTCACTGGTACTACAACATAGGTGTTGCGAACTTGCAGGTAGGTGGTATTGGGCACAACTTCAAAGGGTAGTTGCTGTGGCGTTTCAAATTCAAAATTCGTTGATGCTGTGCTGTTAGTAGTTAGCACATCGGTGGTAGGTGGGGTGAAAAAGCTAGGCCAACTTTTAAGCTCGGACTTGGCCGCACCCTCTATTTTATGTGCCTGATGTGCTTGTGTGAATGATTGATACAAGCGGCCGCCACTTGTTATTTGTTGGTCCCTTGCGGTAAATGGCTTCGCCACGGCATCGAGTTGCTGAATATCGGCACTCAACGAAAAGTCTAAAGAAGGCGCTATGCTAAACTGCGCTAAAGCATGCTTCACTGCTGCCTGTACAAAAGCATAAATAAGTTTTTCGTCTTCAAACTTAATTTCTTGTTTGGTTGGGTGCACATTCACATCTACCACAGCAGGGTCTACTTCAATGAACAAAACATACGTGGGGAAGCTATCTTTTGGCAATAGCGAATCAAAGGCGGTTAAAACTGCATGGTTAAGGTAAGCACTCTTTATAAAACGATTGTTGACAAAAAAATACTGATCGCCGCGTGTTTTCTTCGCTGTTTCGGGCTTACCCACAAACCCTGCGATATTCATATAATCGGTACGCTCATTCACAGCCACCAACTTAGCATTGTATTGGTTACCCAATAACTGAGCGATACGCTGCTTAAGGCTACCCGATTCTAAGTGAAAAACTTGTTGTCCATTATGAGTAAGCGAAAAAAAGATAGCTGGAAAAGCCATAGCCACCCGAATAAACTCGTCGATGATATGACGCATTTCGCTGGCATTACTTTTCAAAAAATTGCGCCGTGCAGGTACACTGAAAAACAAATTTTTCATGGCAATGCTCGTACCCTGCTCCATGGCAACAGGCTCTTGCAGTTTTACAACACTATTTTCAATTTCAATGTAGGTTCCCAACTCATCGCTAGCTCTTTTTGTTTTTAATACTACTTGGGCTACTGCGGCAATGCTTGCCAATGCCTCGCCTCTAAAGCCCATAGTTTTAATATGAAAGAGATCGTCGATTTTGTTGATTTTACTGGTAGCATGGCGTTCAAAGCAAAGGCGGGCATCGGTAGCACTCATACCCTTACCATTATCAATCACTTGAATCAAACTTTTGCCGGCATCGGCCACGATTAGTTGAATATGTGTAGCACCAGCATCAACAGCATTTTCTAAAAGTTCTTTAACAGCACTGGCAGGCCTGCTTATTACTTCGCCTGCCGCTATTTGATTGGCAATGTTATCTGGTAAAACTTGGATGATATCTGTCACTTCGTTGCTCCTTCTTAAAACTAAACTGCAAAGGTACAACTTGTTATACGCTTGGTTCTAAGGTTTATGATCGTATTATTTTTTACGTAAGTACCTTCATGTGTTCCATACAATAGGGTTAGCTGCTATCTTTAATCTAAGAAAAGGTAAGTTATGGTGCAAGCTACCACGAGTGGTATTCAAATAACGGTTAAAACATTTTATCAAAAAGATATTAGCAACCCGCTGCAGGGCGAATTTATTTTCGCTTATCAGGTAACTATTGATAACCAAAACCCCTTTTCAGTACAACTTATAAGTAGGCATTGGCACATTTTCGACAGCCTTGGAGAGTATCGTGAAGTAGAGGGCGAAGGGGTGGTAGGGGTACAACCCGTTTTGGCTCCGGGTGAGCAATTTCAATATATGAGTGCTTGTAATCTTACCACCGAAATTGGTAAGATGCATGGTACTTACACCATGAAAAATCTATATAATCATCAAGAGTTTACAGTGGCTATTCCTGCTTTCGATCTAGTAATGCCAGCCCGTTGGAACTAACGCGGTTTGTACTTCACTTCTTGAAATAGCGTTTGTGCATCTTTTTGTAATAGCTGTTCTAAGGTTACTGTTTCATTTGCAGCTATCCACTTTTTCACTATCTGCCAACCACAAAACTGACCAATGTTGCCAGGACTTGCTTCGCCTAGAATGGTGGTTTTAGGTCCATCGGTTATAAACTCTCGCAGTAATTCTGGATCTTTTTCGTACAATAGGTTGGTCTGCAATATGGTATTCCATATCATAGCTTCATTAGCATAGCAGCCCTTCATTTGTGCACTAGTGTAGCCTGTTAACAAGGTATCGC